>DASQEG010000519.1:0-7613 GCA_035633775.1 Bryobacteraceae bacterium | reverse complement strand
CCGCTGCTAAGTCATGAGCTGAAGTCCTTTCTGGCGAACGGAAATCACGGCTGTACCGCAGTCGCAACGTTGCTGCGCTGGTGGAACCACCACGAAAGCAGCAGACGACCGAGCCGCGTGCGTTCACTCCTGAGGAAGCGCGAACCTTCCTTGAGCACATCAAAGGAGACCGGCTTGAGGCTCTGTTTTCGGTAACGCTCTGCGGACTGCGTGAAGGAGAAATCCTCGGATTGCGATGGCAGGACATCGACTGGAACGCCTCCACGCTGACGGTCCGCTACCAGCTTCAACGGCTTGAGAAGAAGCTCACGCTCGTAGAACCGAGGACCGAGAAGAGTCGGCGCACCATGCCGCTGCCACAGGTCGCCGTCGCCGCTCTGCACGCGCATCGGCAGCGGCAGGAGGAAGAACGCCAGATTGCAGGAGACAAGTGGAACGAGACCGGCATGGTGTTCACCACGACCGTTGGAACCATGCTCGATGCACGGAATCTTTTGAAGTCGTACTACCGGCTGATTCGGACCTCAAGCCTGCCGCGCTTGCGCTCCTAAGACCTGAGGCACAGTGCCGCGACGCTGTTGCTCGTTCAGGGAGTTCATCCAATAGTTGTTCAGGAGATCGGTGGATGGTCCGACATCCGCACGGTGCTGAACACGTACAGCCACGTGATTCCTGCCATGAAGAACGAGGCGGCAGCCAAGATGGACGCCATTCTGAAGCCGGTGGCTCCAGTGTGGCTTCCAGTGGCACATCCACTACTGTGAACTGATCGGTAAGTCTTTGAGGATTATGGTGCGCCCGGCATGACTCGAACATGCGACCTTCTGGTTCGTAGCCAGACGCTCTATCCAACTGAGCTACGGGCGCTTCTTGGGGGTAAGTGGTGCAGACCGCTTACAGAGGACATCTTAGCATGCTTCATGACGCCTGCGCATCGGCGGCTCTCGTACGGCGCGCACCGTTTCCGGGGAGCAGAACTTCGAAGCACGCACCTGAAGCCATGGGCCGGTAGGTCAGGTTGCCGCCGCCATCGAGCAGAGCTTGCCTGGAGAGCGCAAGCCCCAGACCCAGCCCCCCTTTCTTGCCTACGGTCGCGAAGGGCTGAAAAAGCGCCCCCCGAATCTCCGCCGGGATGCCCGGACCGCTGTCTACGACCAGCGCCATCACACCGTCTTTACGCTGCTCAATCGCAACCTGAATGGTTCCGTTACCCTGCATTGCTTCTACGGAGTTGGCAAACAAGTTTGTAAACACACGCTCCACCCGCGTGCGCGCTACCGACACCTCTGCCTCCAGGTCCCCTGTGAGGCGAAACCTGACCTCGATGTTCCGGGGTTGCGAGGCAATGCCCGCCCACGCGTCCTCGACGATCTCCGCAACACGACACAACTCTTCGCGCGGTCCGGTTCCGCGCACAAGCCCCGTCAGGTCATCCAGCGTCGCAAGCACCTGCCGTGACGCACGGTAGATGTTGGTCGCGATCCGCTGACTATGAGCGGCTGGCAGACCCGGGCTGTCCACAAGCATCTCGGCGCCGCTGTAGATTGCCGCAAGCGGGTTTTTCAAGTCGTGCACCACAGAACCGGCAATGCGCCCAAGCATGTTGATACGCTCCTGCCGGATCAACTCCGCACGGCTCTGCTGAATCGAAGCAGACATTGCATTGAACGCGGCACCGAGACGCCCCATTTCGTCGTTGCCGCCGATGGGTACGCGGTAGTCGTAATTACCCCCAGCAATCTCCCGAGCCGCATGATCAAGCTCCCGTATCGGGTGAAGTACCCGACGCGCGGCCGTGAAGGTGAGGAGCAGCGCGATCAGAATGGCAGCCGCCCAGATCGCTGCGATTTGCCAGCCGAGACTTTGCAGCCTTTGTGTGCCGGCAGCCATGGGGCGAAGGAACTGAAGTTCACCGACCGGTCTGCCAAGCACATCCGTCAGTTGCGTCGACAGCGCAGACCAGTCCTCCGCACGCGCATCCAACGGCAGCGTGGATGCAATCGTCCGGCCTCCCGCCCGTATGACCAGTTCGCTGCCACCGGAACTTCGCTTCAGTTCCGCGACCGCAGCCGCATCCATGGCGAAGGCAGCCACCAATACGTTGATGAGCGCTGGTCCGTTGCCCGCCTCTACGTACACGGGCGTGATCACTATCTGGTAAAGCCGGCCGGCCATAAACGAAAAGCCGGCACCCTGAGCGGGGAACCGCGGCGCGACCTCCGTAACTGCCTCGATGCGTCCCGGGAACGTGGCGGTGCCGCCAAGATCGGCAATCACCTTTCCGTCGGGCGAGGTAACAAGAAACAACGCTCCGCCGGGTGACACACGCGACCAGAGTTCGGACGCCGTGTCGCGGATCGTTGCCTGGTCGCCAGTTCCAAACGCAGAGCGAACATCGGGCATGCCACTGATCACGCGGCTCAACGAGGCAAGGTGATCCGCACGCGCCTTCCACGAAGCCTGATATGCCTGAAAGCTTGTCTGCAGCTCCTCGCCAAGCATTGCGTGCGTTGCCGAAAGGAGGTGATTCTGTGCCAGCCACCCTACGAGCGCAAAGAGCGCCGTTGTCACCAGAGAGGTGGACAGGAAGACTCTCCACAGCAGCGGCAGGCGCATCATCGCAAAACCTTGTAGGTATCTGATCCCGGGGGATAGGGCCGCCCGTGCTTATTAAGGTGCGGTGCCGGAAGATAGCCGCTTTCCGAGACGAGCACCTCACCGACCCCTGTTTCACCTGCATTGACCGTGACGGTCCTGTCGACCTTTGACAGTTCCTCAGGTGTGGCGCGTTCATGAAAAACGTGCAGGCGGTACGAACCGGGAGGCACGGCGGGAATTCGAAACTCGCCCGATGCTGCAGTTGTGGCGTACCACGGCGTATTCACCACAACAATCACCGCGCTCATGGCCGCGTGTATGTTGCAGAACACCCGGACCACTCCGGGACGACCAAACATCACGGTCCGGGAACTGCCCGGCTTGTAGAGCCCGACGTCAAAGATCTGACCGCTGAAGTTCGAGAACGCGTTGTGGAAAATCGGATCGTAGTTGGGAAAGTCGACAGCAGTGCCCGTGCGTATTGCAAGCACATGAGGGATGAATTTCTTATTCTTCTGAATGATTGTTGCCCGCCCGGGAGGAGCCGGAGGAGCGGCCGGAGTTCCCGGCGCGGGAGTCAGCCACACCGCGACTCCGGAGCTGTCTTTTGCTTTCGAATCGCGCAGTACGACTGTGCCGGTAACCGCCCCCGCTGCAACCAGACTTACGCCGATGCTAAAACAGATAAGCGAGCGCCAGATCATAACGGTTCAGTACCCGCGTCCCTAACCCGAGATAAGTGGTTCGTATCTGCTGCGCTTCAACACCGGCGACCACGTTAGGGCTGAGCTGCCACATCGTGTTTACTACCCACGACAGGTTGCGCCCAATCTGGCCTTGCGACAGGTGCCGGTTACGGTCATCCTGCTCGCCGGCCATCAGATGGACTCGCATGCGTTGCGTCGGGCGCAGCAGGATCTGTCCCCAACCTCCCGTAGTACCGACAGCACGCGCCTGACCGGGACCAGCGATCACCACACCCTGCCTGAGACCGCCAAGCGGAGCGGCGTTGCGGCCGTGAAAGAAAGCACCTGACAACTCCCACCAGCGCGAGACCGCCACCAGCCAGTCCGCCGTAACCAGCTGGGACGGCGCCGACGTTCCCGCTACGAGCGTGCGGCTGTAATGGAAACCCGGCGCAAACTCGACTCGATGATCCTCACCGATCGAACGCGCAAACTGCCATCTGGTTTGCCATCCCGGACGCGATGGCAGCTCACCTGTTGGGAACACTCGATTTTCGTTGGTCTGAAAGAGGCCGGCCTGAACTCGCAACTCGTTCGGACCCGACGAAATCGCCTGCTCGATGCGAACCTGCGGTTCCCAAAGCCAGAGATTACCCGCGCCCCACAGCTGAGGGTAGACCACCTGACCCAGGGATTGCGGATTACGAGGTGCAACGATCGGCTTCTCAATGCCAAAACGGAGCCCCCGTGAAGCCCACTGCAAGTCCAGCGATGCTGTTCGGATGCGCGGCACTACATACTGCTCGCTGTCACCGTAGAAGTCCGTCATCACGGATCCGGTTGCGTGTGCTCCGAACACATCGACGGGACTTTCCACCTCGAGTCCGATGGACGTTTGCCGCATCGTCCCTCTCGTCTGCGTCGGGATCTGGCGGTTCGCAGCGAGCGTGGGGAAATCCTCAGGCTGGCTGTTCCTTCCCGCGGAGTAGGCGTTGAAAAGCAGCATTCCGGTCAGGCGAACGGGCACACGCTCGGATGATTCCACCTTGCTTTGGCCCTGTTCTTCGATGCGGCGTTCCTGGACAGAAAGGCGTTCCTCGATCGGCTCTGCCGAGGGCGGCTCAATACGCGTGCGAAGTGCCTGCACCTGTTCGCGAAGGCGCGCATTCTCCTCTTCGAGCTTTGCCAGCCGCTCCAGGATGCCGGCGATCGCCGGATCTGCTGCTCGGGCGGCGACTGCCAGCAGGCAGATGGCGAGCGAGAGTTTATACAGCATCGAGTACTGAGTTTACGGTGTCGCGCAGGTGGGATGCCGACCACGGCTTTTCCAGAAAAGCTCTGGCACCCGCCGCGGCAGCACGTTCCCTCAGCGCCGGGTCGGGGCTGCTGGTGACGACGATGACCGGGACGTTCCGAATACCCTCAGTAAGCGAGAGCCCGTCTTCACCGGGCAGATGAATGTCCGTGATCACCGCATCGAAGTGGGACCACGGGCACGAAAGTGCGTTCCGGGCGTCCGCTGCGTTATTCACGAGCTGAACCGCCACATCGGGTGTCTGGAGAAGTGCGAGCTCCATCAGTTCAGCAGCGTTTGGATCGTCTTCGACTACCAGCACCGTTCGCATGCAGCTCAGCTCATCCCATAAAGCGGTATCCGACTCCGTGCACCGTCAGGAAGTGCGCAGGATTGTCCGGGTCGGGCTCAAGTTTCTGGCGCAGACGAACGACATGAGCATCGACCGTTCGGGTGTTAGGGATCGACTGGTAACCCCAGACGCTGTTCAGCAGGACATCGCGCGTCAGGGGACGGTCCTGATTCAGCAGAAAATAGGTCAGCAGGTTGTACTCTGCGGGTGTAAGCCTGACCTCATCACCGGAACGAGTTACCACGCGACGTTCTACGTCCACCTGAACGTTGCTAAACGTGAAGGTGCGCGGAGCATCGGGTGAGGTACGGCGCAGAACGGCACGGATACGGGCCACCAGTTCCCGTGTGCCAAACGGCTTGACGACATAGTCATCGGCCCCGAGTTCGAGCAGCAGCACCTTGTCGACCTCCTCGCCGGCTGCACTCATCACGATGATCGGTGTCTGGTACCGCTGCTCACGAAGCTGCTTGCAAATGTCCATCCCTTTCACGCCGGGCAGCTGCAGATCCACGAGGATGAGGGCTGGCTTTATACGCAGCGCCTGCTCCAGCCCTTCGCTTCCGTCCGCGGCAAGCACCGGCTGGTATCCTTCGCGTTCCAGAAGCAACCCTACCGTGTCCCTCAGAGCTTCATCGTCTTCGATGACGAGAATGGTTTGCATCGACGCTCGATTGTAGCTGAGAGCAAGCCGTGCCGGGGCTCCGTTTACAACGTTTTTACCGGCAATATACGTGGCTCCGCGACGACGGGAAACGTGACGGATCGCGCGATGAAACAGCGTTCGTGCGCTTCGTGATGCAGCCGCTCTGCTTCTTCGATGCGCGACTCATCGGCGACGGTCACCTCGGGGCGCAGAGTGCAACGTGTGAACTGTCCTGCACCGCCCGCTTCCTCTGCCATCTCTCCGACCGCCGAGTCGCGATAAGCGGTCACAACGATTCCGGCGTCCGCACAGAGATGGAGGTACCACAGCATGTGACACGCCGAAAGCGACGCCACCAGCAGCTCTTCGGGACTGTAGCGGCGCGGGTCGCCGCGAAACAACGGATCAGAGGAACCAGCAACAGGCGGCTTGCCAGGCGAGCACACTTCGTGATTCCTGCTGTAACTGCGGTAGTCCGAGGTGCCAGTGCCGAGGTTGCCGGTCCAAACGAGTTCCATCGGGTACAGGTGCTCGCGCGTGGATGCCATACCTCACAGTAGCCTTGAGACAACGTGTGGTTCCGAGCGCCAGCCGGCGGACAGTCCGATACGCTCGATCTCCAGGGTTGGCGGGAAGAAGCTCAGGATGATCTCCGTCGTTGGATGAAAATGCATTGCGGGTGCAACCAGGAGAACCCGCGGTCGAACCCGCCGGATTCGCTGGCCGGAAAAGTAGCCTTTCTCTTCGAACTCACCGCGTTCCAGGTGCCACTGCACTCGTGCCTGGTACTCCAGTGCCTGCAGCGGCAGATGCGGATCCTCTTCGGCCTTGAGCTCAACCACGGTCAATTGCCCGTCGAGAGTCAGCGCAAGCAGATCGATCACGCCGCGCTCGGCGGATGCGAAGCCGGGTGTCTGGGTGTACACGGGTGCAGGCAGAAGGCGCGCATCCACCTTCTCGATTCCGCTCCGGACAACGCTCTCCAGCCACCGCTCTGGTGCCGCAGCGTACAACGGGTTCTGCCCATGGCCTCCGGCACAGCGGACCGCCGCAAGCTCGGTCACCAAAGCCGCGATTTCGCGCGCATGGCGAGGTGTGGCGTGGCGCTTGCCGCTGATTCCAAACCGCACGTCGGTTCCGCAGCAGCGTGCAAACTCCAGCCCACGGACGCGAAGACTCAAGCTGTCGCCGATGCACACCCGCTCGACGGCGGGATGGCCGGCCACGGGCTCCAGCCAGGCGGGAAGAACGCTGAACCCGCCGGCCGTCGCAAGCTGGGTCCCGATGTTGCCGGCATCTTCGATATCCACCGGAACTTCCCACCCATCAAGAGCCGCAAACACGGTGAAGGCAGTTCTCGTGCGGTCGAGTTGCCGGATACGGTGGCACGTTGCGGCTTCACGGCTACCGGGCAACAGCAGCGTCAATGCTTCTACCGTGATTGTCCGTTCACGCTTGCGCAGGTAATCGAGCCAGATCAGAGCGAAGGTCAGCGCGCCGTCAACGTCTCCTCCAGGCGGGGCACTTACAGCGGCAATTCCGGCCGATCCTCGTCTCAGCAGCGCTCTCGGATACGCAGGCGAAAGCGAGTGCTCAAGGTCAGGATCGGAGCTGAGTTCGGCGATTCGCCAGCTCGGGTACTGGCGCTGGAGAAATCGGCGGAACTGCTGACCATTGTTGTGGCGGCTGGCGCGCACCGTCAGTTTTCCGGTGGTTGAGCGTGCGATGTCAATCAGGCTGAGGGTACCGGCCTTGCTTCCAAATCTGGCGACCTTCAGGTTCACCGTGCCTTTCGATTGGCTGTCAAGGCCCGTGATACGGCGGAACAGATTCCGGTCCGGTGTCCACGCCTGCAACGTCAGCCGGCCATTCTCGAAGGCCACTTCATAGGAACCCTGATTGAGGGGAATCGGCTCGTGCCCCAGTTCGACAGCGACGGGGTGACCGGCCGTCTGCAGGAAGTGCAGGATGGCCGCGTGAGCTTCGCTGAGTGTGGCCGGGGCCATATTAGAATCGTGGTTCGTGCTGGATATTCGT
>DASQEG010000518.1:0-9198 GCA_035633775.1 Bryobacteraceae bacterium | reverse complement strand
TCGGCATCCCAGTGGAGCCGCGGTCGTGGTGGGGCTACGTCATCTCACTTTCCGTCATCATGCAGGTGCTGGTGCTGCCTCTGGTGGGCGCCGCGGCGGACCGGTCTCCGAGTAAGAAGCGCCTGCTCGGGTTCTGCGCGTTTTCCGGAGCGACCGCGACGATGGCCATGTTCTTACTCCAGGGCACGGCGTATCTGCAAGGCGGAATCCTTTTTGTGATTGCGAACGTGGCCTTTGGTGCAGCGGCAGTCGTCTACAACTCGTTTTTGCCCGAGATCGCCGCACCTGAGGATCGTGACCGGGTCTCATCGCGCGGGTGGGGCATCGGGTACTTCGGGGGCGGCCTCGTACTTGCATTGAACCTTGCTCTGTTCTCGAACGCGGCGTCTCTTGGCCTGACCGAAGCTATGGCTGTCCGTATCAGCCTGTTTTCGGCGGGAGCATGGTGGGCGCTCTGGACCGTACCCGCGCTGCTGGGCTTGCGCAATCGCCCGCCGGCCGTTAGAGGCGGGAGAGCATCTCCGTTCCGGCAGATCGGTGCAATCGTGAGCCATATGCGCGGCTACCCGCGTACACTCACGTTTCTCATTGCGTACCTGCTGTACAACGACGCAGTGCAGGCGGTGATCGCACTCTCTGCACAGTTCGGCAGCGACGAGCTCAAGATCCCGATGCCCGCGCTTACGATGGCGATCCTGATGGTCCAGTTCGTGGCCTTCGGCGGGGCGTTCCTCTTTTCTGTTGTAGCCGCACGCACGGGCGCAAAACGGGCTATCGTCCTAAGCCTGCTGATCTGGATCGGAGTCATCCTCGCAATCTATTTTTCGGTCCGGACGACCCGCGATTTCTTCGTCATGGCCGCCATCGTGGCCTTGGTACTCGGCGGCACACAGGCGCTCAGCCGCGCCCTGTACTCGAAGATGATCCCGCCCGGCAGGGAAGCAGAGTACTTCAGCCTCTATGAAATCAGCGACAAGGGAACCAGCTGGCTGGCACCGCTGATCTTCGGCCTCGCGCTGCAATTCACCGGAAGTTATCGCCTGTCGATCCTGTCACTGCTTGCGTTCTTTATCGCCGGACTACTGCTGCTGCTCCGCGTCGACCCGGAGCGTGCGGCTGCTGAGGCCAGAGGCTACACTGGTGGGAATGGCCACGCTGTCGGTAGTCATCCCGATCCACAATGAAGAGCCTGCGCTCCTGCCGCTCTATGACCGGCTGACGCGGGTACTCGAAAGCGTAGCCAGGCCCTACGAAATCCTCTTCGTCGATGATGCATCGACGGACCGCAGCTTCGAGCTGCTGTGCAACCTTGCGGAGACGGACGTCCGGCTTAAGGTCATCAGATTACGCCGCAACTTCGGCCAGACTGCCGCCCTCGCCGCCGGATTCGACGAAGCTGTTGGCGACGTGATTGTTTCGCTCGATGGCGATCTGCAGCATGAGCCGGAGGACATACCGGCGCTGCTCGGCAAGATCGATGAGGGCTACGACATCGCCAGCGGCTGGCGGAAGAATCGCATCGACAATGCGGTTACGCGCAAGGTCCCGTCGAGAATCGCAAACTGGCTCATGTCCAAGGCCTCCGGGGTTAACCTCCGGGACTTTGGTACAACCTTCAAGGCTTACCGTTCGGAAGTCCTCAAGGACATCAATCTGTATGGTGAGCTCCACCGGTTTATACCGGCGCTGGCCAGCTTCTACGGCGCGCGCGTGGCAGAGGTGCCCATCCGCAATGCTCCACGCACCAGCGGCGGATCGCACTATGGCCTCAGCCGCACGTTCCGGGTGCTGTTCGACCTCATTACGATCAGGTTTCTGCTGAAGTACTTTACGCGGCCGATGCACTTTTTCGGCATGTTTGGTCTGGGCGGCGTGACCGTCGGCGGGCTCATTCTGACCTACCTGCTGATCTATAAGCTGCTCGGCAACGAACTGATCATCCAGCACGGGCCGCTTTTGATTGCCGGGGCGCTGCTTTGTCTGACCGGCCTGATGATGTTCTGCACCGGCCTGCTCGGAGAGCTGCTGATCCGCACCTACTTCGAGTCCCAGGGCCGCCGGATTTACGCGGTGCGTGAGATTCGGCAGCGCAGGGGCGAAGCGCAGGCAGCCGACAGCGCACGTTAGCACGATCCGGCACGTCGATCCGCCCTGCCATGTTGTACTGGAGGTACACGGTCCTCCGATGAATCATGTCCTCTCGACGCATCTCTTCGTCAATCACCGGCTCACCACGGTCTGGCTGGACCGCATCTGGTCGGCGGGTATCCCGGCTGTTGAGATTTTCTGCGCACGACAGCACCTGGACTGGCACAACAAGGCACAAGTAGGCGAGTTGTCGGCCTGGTTTCGTGACTCGCAGCTAAGGCTGCACTCTCTGCACTCCCCGATGTACACCGACGAGGTTTGGGGCCGTTCGGGTCCGCAGGCGTCCATTGATATCACCGAACCTGTGAAGGCCCGGCGCATTGCGAATGTGGATGAGATCCGTCGCGCCGTGGAGATCGCTGAAACGGTGCCGTTCCGCTACCTGATCCAGCACATCGGGGCCGGAGGTGCGGAATACGATGAGCGCCGGGTGGAAGCGGCCTTCACCTCACTTGAGGAAATCACCGTATTCGCTCGCCAGCGCGGCGTTGAGGTACTGCTGGAAAACATACCCAATGAGTTCTCCACCGCGGCGATGCTCAATCTGTTCCTCGATCAGACGCATCTGGACCTGAACTACTGCTTCGATATCGGCCACGCGAACCTGGGTGGCGGGGTCGAAAGCGAATACAACGCGATGAAGACACGGATTCGCTCCACGCACCTTCACGACAACGACGGAAAGTCGGATTCTCACCTGTTCCCGTTCGGGGACCACAACGGCACCGTCGAATGGCAGACCGCGATTCCTATGCTGGCCTCCCGCCCCGAGCAGTACCCGCTCGTTCTCGAGCTGAAGGAACAGCCCGATCAGGCTCTCCCGTTCGACGCGGCGCGGCAGATCTTCGACCGGATGGAATCCATCGCCATGAAGGAGTCTCTGCAGTGAGCGAGGCTCCGCGCCGCATCACGATCGCGCAGGCCGGGCAGCACGCAGGCGAGACCGTTCGCATCGCAGGGTGGCTTTACAACCTGCGGAAGTCGGGCAAAATTGTGTTTCCCCAGTTGCGCGACGGCACCGGCATCATGCAGTGCGTGGGTGTGAAAAGCGAGCTGCCCGAAGAGCTGTTTGAGACACTCAAGCACCTCACGCAGGAGAGCTCGCTGACCGTGACCGGACAAGTGCGCGCTGAACCGCGTGCGCAGGGCGGCTACGAACTGGACATTCGCGGCGCAGAAGTTCTGCAGCGCGTCTCCGAAGAGGAGCCCTACCCGATTACGCCCAAGGATCATGGCGTTGACTTCCTGATGGACCGACGTCATCTGTGGCTGCGCAGCAGGCGCCAGCATGCCGCCATCCGCGTCCGTCACGAAGTGATCCGTTCCATCCGCGACTACTTCGATAACAACGGCTTCACGCTTGTCGATACGCCGATCTTTACACCTGCGGCTTGTGAAGGTACGACCACGCTGTTTGAGATCGACTACTTCGACGAAGAAAAGGTTTACCTCACCCAGTCGGGCCAGTTATATAACGAAGCGAACGCGATGGCATTCGGCAACGTGTATTGCTTCGGCCCGACGTTCCGTGCTGAACGGTCGAAAACCCGTCGTCATCTCACCGAGTTCTGGATGGTGGAGCCCGAAATGGCCTGGGCTGATCTGGAAGATGTGAAGCGCGTTGCAGAGGAGCTGGTCTGCTACGTCGTCGGCCGCGTCGTGGAGAACCGTCGTCAGGAGCTTCAGGTGCTCGAACGCGACATCTCGAAGCTCGAGAGCGTCAAAGCCCCGTTCGGCCGCATGTCCTACGACGAAGCCGTTGTGCGGCTGAAGGAAAAAGGCAGCGCGATCGAGTGGGGCGG
The DNA here is from genome assembly GCA_035633775.1 of Bryobacteraceae bacterium. GTDB lineage: Bacteria > Acidobacteriota > Terriglobia > Bryobacterales > Bryobacteraceae > JAWXCM01. The sequence continues at coordinate 5,248 of DASQEG010000518.1, read as the reverse complement.
CGACTTCGGCAACACGGACGAAACGCTGATCACCGAAGGCATGGACCGGCCGGTGATGATCGATCGCTACCCGTCTGAGATCAAGGCGTTCTACTTCCAGCCCGATGAGCAGCGCCCCGAACTGGCTCTCGGCGTCGATGTGATCGCGCCCGAAGGGTACGGCGAAATCATCGGCGGCGGGCAGAGAATCCACGATCTCGACCTGCTGCTGAAGCGGCTTGAGGAACATAAGCTTCCCTGTGAAGCCTTCGACTGGTATCTCGACCTCCGCAAGTACGGAACGGTACCGCACGCCGGTTTTGGCATGGGAGTGGAGCGTGTTGTGGCGTGGCTGTGCGGGCTCGATCACGTCCGGGAGACGATTCCTTATCCGCGTATGTTGTACCGAACTCGTCCATGACGCAGGCGTCGGAATGCTGCGTCGCGATTATTGGTGCGCCCATGGATCTGGGCGCAGGTCGGCGCGGGGTGGATATGGGTCCTTCCGCTCTACGGCTCGCAGGACTGAACGAGCGCGTCGCGTCGCTGGGCTATGAAGTCCGCGACCTCGGCAACGTGGAGGTGGAGCAGCCTGAAAGCCTGGCGGTGCTTCAGAGCTCAGCGCGCTACCTCCCTCAGATCCAGCAGACCTGTACGCGTCTGGCCCACATCGTGTACAAGGCCCTGAGCGCATTCCAGTTCCCGATAGTTCTCGGCGGCGACCACTCGATAGCGGCAGGAACAGTTGCCGGAGCCGCCAGGTATCAGCGGGAGCGGGGCGAGAAACTCGGCCTGATCTGGATCGATGCTCACGCGGACATGAACACCCCCGAGACGTCGCCGACCGGCAACGTGCACGGCATGCCGCTGGCCTGCTGCCTGGGTGACGGTCCGCCGGAGTTGTCCCGAATCTTTGACGTCAGTCCGGTGGTCGACCCTGCGAATGTCGCGGTGATCGGACTTCGGGACGTGGACCGGACCGAGGCTCCAAGGGTTCGCGATGCCGGGGTACGCGCCTACACCATGCGCGACATCGATGAAAAGGGAATGCACAGAGTTCTGCGCGACGCTATGGAAGCCGTCTGCCAGGGCACAGCCGGGTTCCACCTGTCGTTTGACATGGATTCGGTGGATCCGGACGAAGCCCCGGGCGTAGGCACACCGGTGCGCGGCGGCCTTACGTATCGCGAAGCGCACCTCGCTATGGAACTGATCAGTGACTGCGGCCGGATGCTATCGATGGAGATCGTCGAAGTCAATCCCGTGCTGGATGAAGCGAATCGCACGGCGATGCTGGGCGTCGAACTCGTGATGTCAGCCCTTGGAAAGAGGATTCTTTGAAGAAGACGGTGGCGGTTCTTTACGGCGGCCGCAGTGGGGAACACGAGGTGTCGATCCGATCTGCGGAGTCCGTGATCAACGCACTCGACGCGTCGAAGTATGAGATCCGGCGTATCTTCATCACAAAAGAGGGGCGCTGGGAACCGGGGCCGCTTTCGCCGGAACCCGGCGCCAACCCAGGGATCGACGTGGTCTTTCCCGTCCTGCACGGCACCTTCGGTGAGGATGGAACCGTGCAGGGTCTGCTCGAACTTGCAGGCCTGCCCTACGTTGGCGCGGGTGTCCTTGCCTCCTCGCTGGCCATGGACAAGGAAGCAGCTAAACGCGTGATGATCCAGGCGGCAATACCTGTCGTCGAGTACTACCTGGCCAGCGGTCCGCATGCAGCAACCGAGAATCCATTCGGGTACCCCGTATTCGTGAAGCCAGCGAATCTCGGTTCGTCCGTTGGAGTCTCGAAGGCGAAGTCGCAGGATGAGCTCCGACAGGCGATTTGCTCCGCTGCGCAATACGACACGAAGGTCCTAGTGGAGCGCGCGATCGTGGGCACCGAGCTGGAATGTTCGGTGCTCGGCAATGAGTCACCGGAAGCTTCACAGCCTTGCGAGATCCTTCCCTCCCGCGACTTCTACGATTACGAGGACAAATACATCCTTGATCGAAGCGAGTTCCGAATGCCTGCCGCACTTCCTGACGCCACGATCGAACAGCTTCGGGGCATCGCCGTTCGAGCATACCGGGCGTTGGGCTGCGAGGGAATGTCGCGTGTCGATTTTCTGCTGGAGAACAGCACCGGAACTCTGTTCGTCAACGAGGTAAACACAATTCCCGGCTTTACGTCCATCAGCATGTACCCGCGCATGTGGGAGCATTCTGGCCTTCCCTACGGTCGCTTGCTCGACCGGCTCATTGAGCTGGCAATCAGCCGCCACGAGCGCAGGCAGTCCTTGAAGTACACGAGGTAAAGTGTCGTTCGTCCTCGCCCTGTTGCTGTTTGCCTCCGATGAGTCGGCTGAATCCATCGACCAGTCTCTAAAGCGATTCATTCAGGTTTTCGCGGCTGTTACAGAGAACGCCGCGGACCCGGTAAACCCGGCACAAGCGCTTTACGAGGGCGCCATTCCGGGCATGCTTCGCCAGCTGGATCCGCACTCGGTGTTCTTTACGCCATCGCAGTTTGAACAGCTGCGTGAGCTGGAAAAGTCGACTCGTAAGGGATTCGGCAGCATCGTTTCGCTTCTGCCCGGCCGTGTCATCGTCCTGCAGACCTTGCCCGGAACACCCTCGGCCAAAGCCGGGCTGAATCCGGGTGATGAGATCCTGGCGATCAATGGGTACCGCCTTGACCGCCTGGAGGTGGAGCAGCTTGTGCAGTTGCTCACCGAGGCGCGCCAACATCAGGTTCGGCTGGAAGTTCGCCGGCCCGGCAACGCCCGGCTGCTGCCCCTGCTCCTGACACCCGAGGACGTGGAAGCCTCGAACGTGGACCGTGTGTTTACATTGCGGGATGGCTTCGGCTACATTCGCGCAACCAGCTTTGACGTGCACACCGGAACGCAGATCCGTGACGCAATCGAGAAGCTTGGCGGGGCATCGCTGAAAGGCCTGGTGCTCGATCTGCGCAACAACCCCGGAGGGGTTATGCAGTCCGCGGTGCAAACTGCTGCGCTGTTCCTGGAGCCGGGGAAGGTCGTTGTGTCCGTACGCGGACGCTCCGTGAAAGGCGAAGAGGCGGTGGTGCCTCCGGATGCCAAGCCTTACAGGTTCCCGCTCGCAGTCCTCATCGACGGCAAGAGTGCGAGTGCATCGGAGATTGTGGCCGGGGCAGTGGAGGACCATAAACGCGGGACCATCATCGGTCAGCAGAGCTTCGGCAAAGGTCTCGTGCAAGCCGTGTTCCCGCTGTCTCAGGGATCCGGGCTTGCCCTGACCACGGCCTTCTACTACACACCGAACGGGCGTTCGATTCAGCGGCCACTTCCAGGCGCGCTGGAACACATCACGGCCGATCGCACCGGCGGCATAACTCCCGCCGTCGTTGTCGGCCCCGAGCCGATGACTCGCTTGCGCGCATTCCTCGAAAGCACGGGGATCCTGACGGGCTTCGCTACTGAGTACGTAAGCCGCAACAAAATCGATCAGTCGTTCGACTTCAGTAATGCCCTGCTGGATGAGCTCCAAACCGCGCTTTCGGCGAGGAACATCCGGCCTGGACTTGCCGAATGGTCAGCAGACCGCGAGTGGATACGGAGCCGGTTGAAACAGGAGTTATTCACGCTCGCGCTGGGCGTCGCACGCGGCGATCAAGTGGAGCTCACACGTGACCCTGCAGTGCTGGAGGCCTTGCGAGCACTGGCACGCTGACCGTTAAAATTGTTCCATGCCGGAAGTTTCGATCGTTACGCCGGATGGGCGTACGAATACTTACACGCTCGAGGGTGACCGGGTAGGATTGGGACGCGCAGCGACGAACCAGCTCTGCTTCCCGGAAGATAACGGCCTCTCCCGCCAGCACCTCTACTTTGAGCGTGACGGGTCCGACTGGCAACTTGTGGATCCAGGCAGCAAGAACGGAACACTGCTCAACGGCGAGCGGCTGAATGGTCCACGGAGGCTGATGCCTGGGGATCGAATTCAGGCTGGCCACCTGACTCTGGTGTACGGTACGCATGCGAAGCCGTTCAATGAGACCGTGGTCTTCATCGATACGCGCGAGGAACGTGCGACTCTATCGCGTCAGCTTGGTGAACTCCTTCCGAGCGCCACACGCACAGTCCTTCTCGACAGACCGGCTGTAAGCGCTGATCGCATCGGAGCTCTGGTGCGCGCCGGCCGCGAGCTGGCCGGTCACCGACCGCTGAACGAGCTGTTCCCGTTGATCCTTGACCTTGCGATCGAAGGCGTACAGGCGGAGCGTGGAGTGCTTCTCGCATTGGAAGGTGACACGCTCGTCGCCAAGGCTTCCTCGGGCGGTGACTTCCGCATCAGCTCCGGCGTTCGTGATCGTGTGATTCGCGACAAGGCCTCAATACTTGTAAACGATGTTATGTCCGACGAGGCGTTTCGCGGGATGCATAGTCTGGTCCAGCAGCAGGTCCGCATGCTGATGGCGGCCCCGCTGCAAACAGCCGACAACGTCATCGGCCTTATCTACGTCGATTGTCCCAACCTGGCCAAGGAGTTCACCGAAGACGATCTGAATCTGTTGACGGTGATGGCCAATGTGGCGGCGATTCGCATCGAGCACGCGCGACTGGCTGAAGTGGAGCAGGCTGAAAAGATCCTCGCAAACGATCTCGAGCAGGCTGCCGTGATACAGCGCGGGCTGCTGCCCTCCGCTGCACCGAAGCTGCCCGGCCTCGAGGTGGCAGGCTACAACGCTGCCTGCCGCAGCGTCGGAGGTGATTACTACGACTATCTGCAATACTCCGACGGACGGCTGGGTATTGCGCTCGGTGACGTATCAGGTAAGGCAATGCCTGCAGCGCTTCTTATGACCAGTCTGCAGGCGAGAGTGCGGGTGCTCGCAGAGTCCCCGGACGATACAGGCACGACGCTCACCCGGTTGAATCGCCATACGGCTGCGAACTGCCCCTCCAACCGGTTCATCACCTTCTTCTTTGGTGTCATTGAACCGGCGACGGGTCAACTTCAGTATGCCAATGCAGGACACAACCCGCCCTTGCTGGTGCGAGCCGGTGGGCAGGTGGAAACCCTTACCGGCGGCGGTCTGATTATGGGGCTGTTCCCGGCAGCGCGTTATGAGTCGTATGAGGCGCGGGTGGACGCGGGCGACACGCTGGTCCTGTTCAGCGACGGCGTCACCGAGGCTACCAGCGCAACGGGCGATGAGTATGGAGAGGAACGCCTGATGAGCGTGCTGAAGCAGTCACGCCACCAGAGAGCAGACCAAATCCTGACAGCTGTG
>DASQEG010000517.1:0-6130 GCA_035633775.1 Bryobacteraceae bacterium | reverse complement strand
CCGCATGTGACGGTCAGAATCAGCAGCGTAAGGGCACCGATCAATCCAAACACCGGGTACATCCTCGCCTGCAGGCTCGGTGATGGCGAGGAACCACGGTCTCTGCCCCCGGCGTTCTGAGCATAAGCGCCAGGTTCAACGCTCAACCGCTCGTCCTTCCAGATATCGTTCGGGCGCTGCTTGCGGAGTTCCGCGGCGAGCACGCTCATCTCCTGAGCCACGCTCTCAGCCGTCTCGCCGGACCGCACCCGGCCCCACATGTCGACGCCATCCTCAGCAGCCGAGTACGAGGTCAGCAGTTTGCTCCCGGACACAATCGACGGCTGCTGCACAAGAGGTATCCAAAGCGCGGGAGCCGAGTACGTCAAGCCGCTGAACTCCTCGCCGACAACGCCGATGACCAGGACCGCTCTACCGTTCAGGCGCATGGTGCGGCCAACGACCGACGGATCACCACCGAAGTGAGCCTTCCAGTAATTGTTCCCGAGCACGGTGACGAGGGGCTCGCCTTCCTTTGGGTCTTCTGTGAACAGGCGGCCTGCGGCGGTTTTTGCGCCCAGTTCCCGAAGAAAATTGCCGCTGACAAAGAAGGCTCTCAGCGGCTTCTCCTCGGCTTCGGCACTCAGGAATCCGGAGTCCATAGCCAGCACGGCGGAAAGTGTGCGGGTGTGGTCAGCATAGAACTTAAATACCGGGTACGGAACGTCGGAGGCGTACTCACCGGGTGCGACCCGGTGGAATCTGACGAGGCTGTCCGGGTGCCGCACGGGCAACGGGCGGAGCATGACGATATTGAAGAACCCGAACGCTGCCACGTTGACGCCGATTCCCACCGCAAGCATCAGAACTGCGGCCAGCGAAAATCCGGGCGAGCGACGCATCGTGCGCAGAGCATAACGAACATCCTGGACCGTGCGGTCCATCCATGTCCATCCCCATGCATCGCGCGACTCCTCGCGCAATCGCAATTCGTTGCCGAAAGGCTTTCCATCCCGTCCTGACATGCTGCGATGGAAATCCATCTCGTCTTCGAGCTCCTTCGCGATCCGGCGGCGGTTCAGGAGGTAATGGATACGTCGAAATAGTTCCGTCACGAGGTCGACCTCTGTCCTTAAGCTCAGGCGTTCCGCAGCACGGCCTGGATGGCCTCGTGCACGCGGTCATACTCAGAAGTTCTCTGCTCGAGTTCCTTGCGACCCGCCGGAGTAAGGCGATAGAAGCGTACTTTTCGATTTGTCTCCGAGACGCCCCATTCCGAAGCGGCCCAGCCTTTCAGCAGGATCTTTTGCAGCGCCGGATACAGCGCTCCTTCCTCCACCTGCAGCACATCGGATGACAGCAGACCGATTCTTTGAGCGATTGCATACCCGTGAAGAGGACCGCTCCGCAGCACGCGCAGAATCAGGAGAGGCACAGCTCCATTAGGCATTTCCGCTCTAGGCATAACGCTCATAGGGGTAGTATGAGCGGGTGTCCGCGTCGTGTCAACCTTAAAACAGAAGAAAGTGAGCCGGCGTAACGATTAGAAAATCCGACGTCGAGCGAGAGGGAGATCGGGCCATACCATCCAGTGACGATTCAAGGGCACGGCGCCGTGGCGGGCATAGAACTGCATCGCGGCCGTGTTGTCGGGCTCGACATTGACGCAGATCCGGTCAGCACGGTGCTCGGCAAACCATGCCGCCATCGTAGACAGCAGGCCTGACCCGACTCCGCTTCGTCGCCAGGACACATCGACGTTGATCCACTCGAGTTCTCCCTGACAATCGAAGCGAGTTGTCAGATGGCCTGCGATAAAGCCCGCAATATCGACCCCGGCTTGGCCGACGAACACCGCGCGCTGAGGGAGCGCTTTCTGCGGATTTGCCTCTCCACTCAAGTATCTCGTCAGGCGAGTGATCCAGTATTCCGTTGTTCCCCACTCCTGTGCCCGCAGTCGGGCCAACGCAGGGACATCGAGCAGTTCCGCTGGCCGATACAGCAGGTCTGCCGAACGCGCTTGACGCATCGCGTGTCAGTGTAGCTGAGGGGCTCGATCAGGCGTTACTGCACAGTCAACCGTTCCCGTAGTTCTCGCTTCCACGATCCCGCCAAAGGAGATGCAAGTGCCACCTCCACCCGGTCGTGGGCCGGCAGTGGATCACGGTAGAGCCGCAGGATCTCGTCGACCGTAATACCGTTCGGCAGGCCTGAGACTGGCACGATGCTGTCACCTGCGGCAACGGTGCCTTCCTCGACGACCGCGAAATAGATACCGGACCGGCCGCTTGTCCAGAAACGCTTGACCATATCTCTGCGGCCAAAGCGCAGCGCGAGCTTGAAACAAGGCATGCGCGGTTGCCGGACTTCGAGCAGCGCCGAGCCAATACGAAACCGGTCTCCGATGCAGGTGGTGGTCTCGAGGACACCCTCTGTACTGAGGTTCTCTCCGAACATCCCCCACGACAGCTGCGTTTCGGAGAGTTCCCGCCGCCAGAACTCGTAGTGCTCGGAAGGATAAAGGTAGACGGCTTTGTCGCGACCGCCGTGCACTCGCAGGTCTGCCTGTTTGTCACCATCAAGGTTCAGCCGGCCGACCCGCACGGGTCCACTCACGGGTGTCTTCACGATTGCCGACAGAACCTGCCGAGTTCCACTTGCAGACAAAGGAGCGGGTACGCCGACGTTCACCGAAAGTACCTGCATAGTTGCAAAGCGTAGCATCCGGTCTTCCTGCACGATAATGATTACAAGGAGCGCCCTACGAGCTTTCTGGACGCAACATTGAAGACGGCCGGCAGGCGGCATCTGCTGGCCCTGGCACTGGACGGGCTGGCGGTCGCCCTGGTTGCAGGTGCAGGCTGCACCATTCTCCTGCTCCTCGCAGGCACTCAGATCCTTAACTGGTACTGGCCACTTGTCGTTTTCGCAGCTACGCTCGCGGTCATGATTTTGAGGCTTCGGCGGTACCGCCTCTCGCGATATGCGGTGGCTCAGCTGCTCGATACGCGTCTCGGGCTGCATGATCGGCTGTCGACGCTGGTCTGGTTCAGAGACCGCAGCGAAGGCCCCGGAGAAGTCCTGCAGGCAATCGAAACTCAGGCCTCCAGCAGCCTGCAGCCTGCAGATGTTGAGCGTTCGTTCCCCATTACATTTCCGCGGTACGGGTACGTCGGAGTCGCACTGCTGGCTGCGGCGGCAGGGCTCTTCGGAGTCCGGTATCTCGTGCTGCACACCGTTGACCTGCAGAAGCCGCTGGCGCGTCTCGACCTCGCGTTCTTCCAGCCTGAGCCGAAGACTACACAGGCAGCGTCACGGAAGAGCGTCGTCAAGGAGCGGCTTGACCAGCAGCTCCAGGAGCTCGGCCTGCCGGTGGACGATCCACAAACGCCTGACGGCAGCGCGGTCCAACCTATCGAGTCAACCATTCCGGGCGGAGCCGATCAGAACAGCCCGGCTGCAGGCAAGGGCAGCACTCCGCAGCAGCAGCCGTCACCCGATGGCGTCGATACCGGCGAGAAGTCCGGCGAGCCGACGGCCGGTGAGCAGGGTGAGGCCGCCGGCGAGAATGCAGTCGACAAGCAGACTCCCGGCAAGAATCAGGCACCTCCCAAAGACGGAGCCAAACCCGGTCAGGGAGGCAACAACAGCAACCTGATGAATAAGCTTCGCGATGCTCTGGCAAACATGATGAACAAAATGAAGATGCCTCCCCAGGAGGGCCAGAGCGCCGAAAACCAGCAGGATGCAAAGCAGGGCCAAGGGCAGCAGCAGGGTAACCAGGGTAAGGCGCAGGCGCAGGGCAAAGGCCAGCAGAGCCAGCAACAGGGCGAACAGCAGGGCGAACAGGAAGGTGAGCAGGTCGCCGGAGATAACAGTCGCAGCGGTGATAAGAGCTCCGACAAGGCCGGCGGCGAGCAGAGCAAAAGCGGCCGCGGCCGGAGCGAAGGCGACAAGTCCATCCGCGATGCCGAGCAGCTGGCCGCGATGGGGAAGCTCAGCGAGATTCTCGGAAAGCGCTCGCAGCAGATTACAGGCGAAATGACCGTCGAGGTCTCTTCGGGTAAGCAGCAACTCAAAACCGGCTGGACTGAGCGCAAAGCGTTGCATGGCGACACGGGCGGTGAGGCGAACCGGGACGAGATCCCGCTTGCCTATCAGACGTATGTGCAGCGTTACTTCGAGGCTGTGCGTAAACCTGCGGCCACGAAGCCCGCGGGCGGCACGCCGAAAACCGGCAGTGACTGACCAGAACACCAGACGCCGGTTTTGTTTGATACTCTTAGCACACTATGGCTAAGGCTACTGTCGGTTCCGGCAGACTGATTCTGGCGGCCATTTTCGCCATCTTTGTCTACGGGATGATCGCTGCCATGCTCGGCACGATCCTGCCCTCATTCCGGTTCAACCCGGAGGATTCCGGCAAGGTTGCGATGGCTCAGGCATTCGGCCTTGTGCTGGCGTCTCTTATTGCAGGGCCGATCGCCGACAACAAGGGCAAGAAGGTGGTGCTGGTGGTCGGGCTTGGTCTGATCGCCGCGGCGCTGTTCCTCCTCAGCGGCGCCGATCCGGACGTTGGTCAGGTGTCGATGTTCCTGTTCATCCTTGGGTTCGGCGGAGGCATGCTGGTAACGTCCGCCAACGCCCTGGTCAGCGACATCAACGAAGAGAAGCGGGCCTCGACGCTGAACTTCCTGAACCTCTTCTTCGGCCTTGGCGGTCTCGCCACCCCGTTCGTTGCAGCGAACCTGCTGGGCGGAGTCGCAGAGCAGATTGCTCGTGTCGCGGCCATCCTGACCCTTGCTGTTTTCGTTCTCCACATCGTGACCCCAATGCCCGGCCCGACAGGCACTCGGGGCTTCAAGATGGCCGAAGTCGGGCAGGTGCTCGGGCGCCCTGCACTGTGGATGCTCTCCCTGTTCCTGTTCCTTTACGTTGCCTGTGAAGTCGGCGTCTGGAACTGGCTTGCGAAGTATCTGATCAGCCGCGGCATCCCGGAGAACAATGCTCTGAATATCCTGTCGCTGGGCTTCGCGCTCGGCCTTCTGATTGGCCGTGTCGTGATCTCTCGAGTGCTCATCAGGGTTCCAGCTCCGACTGTGACGCTTGGTGCAGCCGCGGCTATGGCGCTCACCACGTGGCTGATGCTGCAGACCGGCGATCCTACCATCGCGGCGATCGCGGTGTTCTGCGCCGGCCTGGCAATGGCGCCGGTGTTTCCGACAACTCTGGCGATGGTCGGCGATGCATTCCCTGTAGCAACAGCGACGGCAATGGGTATCGTTATCACCTTCGGCTGGATTGGACTCGCTGTGAGTTCGCCGCTGATCGGCGGCATTGCGGGCGGAGATGATACCCGGCTGGGCACTGCGCTGCTGTTGCTGCCTGCGTTTTCCGTGCTGATGGTGCTTGTCAACCTGGCTCTGCGCCCGATGCTCCGAACGCGCCGTTAAGTGGACGTGGACGGGGCGCCACCGTCGATGGCGCCCCGTCATATCTACTTCGTATCGACCCAGCCGCGCTTCGCGTTACTTTCGATCACCTTTTCCAGCAACTGCATTCCATGGAGGCCTTCGGCAAAGGTCGGATACTCGACCGGCGCCGACGGATCGGCGACCTTGCGGTAGAACCGGCGGAAGGTCTGCTTGTGCGTGTCATCGTAGCCCTCGCTGTGACCTCCCGGGAGGTCCGCATAGGCAGCTGCCGCCGGCAGCATCAATGACGGGTCTTTGATGATGATCCGATTGGGCTCGTTGCGATGGCCGATCCACAACTCGTCGGGCCGCTCCTGATTCCACTGAATGCCACACTTGGTACCGTAGATCTCCATCTGGAAACGGTTCTTGCAGCCAGCGTTTACCTGGCTGACGGTGAACGCTCCGCGGGCGCGGTCTCCGAGGTGCAACAGGACCGACCCGAAGTCCTCAGTTTCGATCTGGATCTCCGAATAGTCTTCAGGACGAAGCGTCTTGCCCGAGAACGTTTCGACCTCTCCCTTGGGCCGCCTGCGGGTCTTGTGCACGATCTGCAGGTCGGCGCAGAGAGCCGTGATCTCGAGTCCCGTCAGATGCTGCACCAGATCCATCCAGTGCGAGCCGATGTCGCCCATGACACGGAGCGGTCCGTTCGCTGCTTTGTCGATGCGCCAGTT
>DASQEG010000516.1:0-5506 GCA_035633775.1 Bryobacteraceae bacterium | reverse complement strand
GAGTTCGACATCTGCTGCAGATGGGATTTGTGGATGCGCAACGAGTCGGGATCCACGGCTGGAGCTACGGCGGTTTTCTGACGTTGTATGCGATGGCGGAGGCGCCGGATCTGTTCGCGGCCGGGGTCGCCGGTGCACCGGTCACGGACTGGCGCAACTACGACACGATCTACACGGAGCGATACCTCGGACTGCCGTCGGAAAACGAGGAAGGGTACAAAGCCAGCTCACCCGTGCACAAGGCCGCAAGCATTCGAGCGCCCCTGCTGCTCGTTGCGAACGTTGAGGATGACAATGTCCTGTTCCAGCACACGCTGCAGATGTCCGCGGCACTGCAGAAGGAAGGCAAGCTCTTCGAGATGTCGATCTACCCGCAGAGAACGCATGGCGTCACGGGAGACCTGAGGAAACATTTCTACCGGACGATGTTCGATTTCTTCGGACGACAGCTCCGTGATAAGCTGCCGCAGTAATGACCAGAGGCGGCGCACTTGTTGCTGGGTTGATTCTCCTCGCCGTTGCTGTCACTGCATTACAGAACCTGGATCAGGGCGAGGGTGACGGCTACGATGACACGCCCGTCATTCCGGGCCAGCAGTGGAAGGTTCACGACAAGCACCGTCCGCGTCCCGCCGTGGTGACGCCCGGGGCGGGACCGGGACAGGCCCCGTCGGATGCCATCGTTCTCTTCGACGGTTCGGACCTCTCGCGGTGGGAGCCCCAGGGCGACACTCAGACGTGGACCGTTAAGGACGGTTATGTCGAGTGTGTGCCGCACAAAGGTGATCTGATTACCAAAGACAGCTTCGGAGATGTGCAACTCCACATCGAGTGGGCCTCTCCGAATGAGATCGACGGCACTGGCCAGAACCGCGGCAATAGCGGCGTGATCTTAATGAAGCGGTATGAGGTCCAGGTGCTGGATTCGTGGAACAACCCGACTTACGCAGACGGGCAGGCCGGTGCGATTTACGGCTGGTGGCCACCGCGCGCGAATGCCTCCCGGGCGCCGGGTGAATGGCAGACGTACGACATCATTTTCGAAGCACCGCGTTTTTCGGGTGACGCGCTACAAACGCCCGCCCACGTTACCGTACTGCACAACGGAGCGCTCCTGCATCACAGGCGAGAGATCGGCGGACCCATGGCGCACCGCGTCGTTCGCAAGTACGAGCCGCATCCCGAAGAGCAGCCGCTTCTGCTCCAGAACCACAACACCAGGGTTCGTTACCGCAACATTTGGGTCCGAAAGCTGCAGCCGCAGACCGGCTCGTAAGCGCAGCAGCTCAGACCGTTTCGGCAATGCTTGCGACCTTGAGGATGAACTGAACCTCGCCGCTCGGCATTTTCAGCTCGGAGGCGATCTGTTCCGGCTTCATACCCGTGCTGTGGGAGCGGAGCACCTGCGATCGGCGATTCAGGTTCCAGTCCCCTCGCAGCGCCGGGGGAGCTGAACGCATAATCTGCAGTGCGCGTTCTGTTTCGGAGAGCCTGTTGTGCAACTCTTCCATCGTCAATTGAACAGCCAGCGGGGCAGGTGCAGGGCAGGCGACCGGTCCGGCTGTGGCAGGCGGCTGCTCGCGATGTTTCCGCAGCAAGCGCCGCGCGTACGATGACGATACGCCGAGCTGAGACGCAAGCTCCGCCGAACTGATCGACGGATTGGCGCGAATCGCAGCGCCAGCACGGTCGGTACTTGCAAGCTTTCCCTTCAGTACCGGGCGTGCCGGTGGAGGCGGCTGGTGAACGATGGGCGGCGCTGGAGCCGGCTGCGGCTGCGCTTGCGGCTGCGGTAACGCCACCCTCTGCGCGGTCACCTTCGCAGCGATCAGCTTCCCAGGTGTTTGGTTGTCGGGAATCAGAAGAATGGAACGTTTAATCGACGTCCAGATTCGCAGAAGAGGGCTCATAGTCCACCTCGAGAACCGTGGGCGCGGTCGCCGCTCAACCCCAGCCGTTGCTGGCGGCTAATGATGTCCTGAACGCGGACAGCATAGTTTCCGTCCACGACCACAACTTCGCCTCGCGCCACAACACAGTCGTTTACGATCACGTCGACGGGTTCTTCGGGAAGCCGGTTGAGCTCGACCACAGTACCCGTCGTCAGTTTAAGAACATCTTTCAGCGGAAGCACCGTCTGCCCGAATGAGATGCTGACCTGCAGTTCGACATCCAGCAGTGCGTCCATCGTACGGGACGCTGCCCCGCTGAACGCTGCTGCCGGAGCGGCATTCTGAATCGGTGCCACCGCTCTGGGCGGCGCCGCGGCTGGCAGATTCTGGGCTGTTTTTGCTACCGCGGGTGGCGCCTCGGCCGCGAGCAGATCGGGGCTTGCGGCAATGACGATGCTTAGCTCGGTCCCGTCCGGCGCCGAAATACCGACATCAAACCAGTCTGAGTCCGAGTCCGGCGGGGAACCTTCTTTGCCTGAACCTGTCTCGAGCTTGCCACCCGCGACAGTAACCGCCCGCACCGCACCGCCTGTCGCCTGCTGCACGAGCTCAAACCAGGTGGCCTGCGCTTCTGCCGCGTTCACCAGGTCAACCCCGGAGCCTTGCAGCACCCGGGTGCCGATCTCGAGCCAAACGTGCTGTTCGGCTCCGGCAGCAAGGACCCTACCCGAAGGCCGCTCGAAATGCTGTACCCACCAGAGCAGGCCCGGGCTCGAACCTTTGCGCCGGGCTCCAGGCGTGACGGTGTACGATTCTCCCGTCATCATTTCAAGCGCCTGCGCCATTTCTCGCGTCCAGGCTTGGAGTAGCGCGGTCAAGTCGGGCATCTGGGTATTCAGTGCCTCAGCCCAGCAGACTTCTCACAAAAATGTTCCATTTCGGTACACTTACACGGACCGAAGCGAACGAGCCAGGTCGGAATCAGAAGCGGTCGATACTCCGTATCCGTGGTTGTAATACCCGGCAAGGATCAGCCCGGCATTCATCTGCCGCCCGTCAGGGAAGTTGATGTAGTACATGGGGCTGGTTGCAGAGAACGGACCGCCTGCGAATGTAAACTGTCCGACTGTCGCGTCCGCATCATATTGCTGGACCAGCCGCAGCGCTTCCTGCGCACCTTCCTCGGTAGCGTAGTAGAGCTTGTTGGCGGGTACCGCGCCGTTCTTGCCGCCCGTGATCATCGCGCCGGTGAACCAGTTCTCGAACCCAAGCACGTAGCCGGGACGCAGGGGATTGCTGGGCGTCGTGAAGTACGGGTTGTAGGCAGCCAGACCTGTGTAGTTCCACTGGTTGCCAGCCGGAACTTTGCAGAGCTCAATCTTCGGAGCGCCGCTGGCCATTCGCGCGCCCCCGCCAGGTGCAATCTGGTCGCGCCGGTCCTTCGGGCCGGTGTAGGAGCACCACGGGGTGTCGCACGCGAGAGCAAACTTCGGCAGGCTGGGGTCGGCCTCCGCCGTCGCCGCCTGACGGGAGTTGTCTGGCGCTGCGGGTGTTCTCATCTCAGGTGGCAGGAAGGGGTTGCCTGCGGTCGGAACAGGCGCAGGCGTGGAGGCTGCCGGGGCGGCCCCGCTCGCCGAGGCGTTCCAGGTAATCAGGATCTGGCGGGCAGCGGAGGCGCCGCTTCCATTGGAGATGCTGATGTTCACTGTGCCCGGCGTGACGCCAAGCTTACTCAGGGACTCCGACAAGGCTTGCGAGAGCTGCTGCTCGAAGCCGGTGCCCGTTGTAGTCGTTCGGTTCGGAAGGCTGAGCGTGCCTGCGGCCGCAAGGTTGGCGTTTCGGGTATTCTCGATCAAAGCTGGTTCCTCTGCCTCGCCTCGTTGCACGCCTCTTACCTTTTGTGAAAACCTGCAGGATCGATGAAAAGAAAGGCACTTCCGACCGGAGAGTTTCGTCAGGCTGACCGCACTATCGAGTTTCAGTCAAAAATTGGTCACTCCGGTGATGTGTTCTTGTCACCGGCCGGGGAGAACGAAGAAACATGATTCGTGTCGTCGCATTCGGACACCGTCTTCGGCGTCGTGAGTTCACGCCGTCCGACAGCCAGATCCACTTAACAGCCACTGCCTCGGCTCCGGAGCTGCTGATGCTCGTCCGCGGCAAGCTGTGCGACGTAGCTCTCCTCGACGTTCCTTGCGCAGATGCGGCCACAGACGATTTGCTGCTCGAACTTCGGCGCGCCGACGAAGGTATTGTGGTGGTCGTTCGAGCCGATGCCTCTCCCGATGACGTCGCGCGTCTTGTACGTCTGGGCGCCTGGCACGTTCTGCCTCAGGACGCTGACGACCAGAGCACATCAGAAAGGATTGTTGCTGCCGCGGAGTCCCGACGCGGTCTCCACGTTGTGCGCCCGGAGGCGGAGCCATGGCGCAGGAAGCTTGTCGGCAGCAGTGAGGCTCTCCTGCGCGTGGTGGACATCATTCGGCTCGTCGGCAGCCGCCGTTCCACAGTCCTGATCACGGGCGAAACGGGCACCGGCAAGGAAGTCGTCGCCCGAGCACTTCACGCT
This sequence comes from Bryobacteraceae bacterium, assembly GCA_035633775.1. Taxonomy (GTDB): domain Bacteria; phylum Acidobacteriota; class Terriglobia; order Bryobacterales; family Bryobacteraceae; genus JAWXCM01. The sequence goes on along the minus strand of DASQEG010000516.1, from coordinate 1,045 downwards.
GCGGGGGGACGCGGAAGTCTTCCCTTCGTCGCCGTGAACTGCAGCGCGATTCCTGAAACGCTGATGGAGTCCGAGCTGTTCGGCCATGCTAAAGGCGCCTTCACGGGAGCACAGGGAAGCCGCGCCGGCAAGTTTGAACAGGCAAACGGCGGGACCATCTTCCTCGACGAGATCGGCGATCTCCCGCTCGAAATGCAGGCAAAGCTGTTGCGTGTCCTGCAGGATCGTGAAGTGCAACGGCTCGGCAGCAGTGAGACCTGCAAGCTGAACGTGCGCGTCATTGCCGCCACTAACGCGGACCTTGACGAAGCCGTACGGCAGAAGCGCTTCCGGGAAGACCTTTACTACCGCCTGAACGTGGTACCGCTGCGCCTTCCGTCACTGCGCGAGCGCTCGTCCGACATCCCAGCGCTCGTCGATCACTTTCTCGACAAGATCTGCTCGGCCGAGGACCTGCCTTCCGTCCGAATCGCGCCAGTGGCGATGGCAAACCTCCAGCGCTTCACATGGCCCGGCAACGTACGCCAGCTCGAGCATGCTGTCGAGATGGCGGTGGTGCTCAGTAACGGCAGGGCTGTTCTCGACACCTGCGACTTTCCGCTGCTGCGTTCCGAAACTTGCGACAACCTTGCTGCCGGAGGCACCCCCTCACTGGTCCTGCCTGACGAAGGACTGGACTTCGAAGACCTGATGGCCTCGATGGAGCGCTCTCTGTTGCAGCAGGCTCTCGTGCGATCGAACGGGAACAAGGCGAGGGCAGCGCAACTGCTGCGGATGAAACGCACCACCCTCTTAGCCCGGATCAAGAGTCTCGATGCGCGGGAACTCGCAGCACGTGCTGTCTGCGCCTGAGCCTATTTTGCTGCAGATTGCGTGGGCTCCTGCAGCAGTGAAGCCTGATTGAGGATGATCATGTCTACACGCCGGTTTTTTGCCCGGCCCTCCTCGGTCGCATTGCTGTCGACCGGCTTCGTCTCGGCGTAACCCGCGACGGACAATCTGTCGCGCGGCACTGAGTAACGCCCGCTGAGAAGGTTCAGCATAG
>DASQEG010000515.1:0-8516 GCA_035633775.1 Bryobacteraceae bacterium | reverse complement strand
AAGAGCTGGAATATCTGGGTAAGGCAACTACCAACCCCGAACGGCCCTGTGTCGCAATCCTCGGCGGTGCAAAGGTTTCAGACAAAATCGAAGTCATCCAGAACATGCTGAAGGTGGTTGACAAGCTCCTCATCGGAGGCGCGATGGCCTACACCTTCATGCGTGCAAAGGGCGAGGAGACGGGCAAGTCACTGGTTGAAGCCGATAAGGTCGACCTTGCGAAAGAACTCATCGGCTCGACCGGTGAGAAGCTGATGCTGCCTGTCGACCATGCCGTGTCCCCTGAGTTCAAAGGAGGCGGTGAGCCGGTCTACACTGCTTCAATCCCCGCTGACATGATGGGCCTCGACATCGGCCCCGAGACGGTGGAGACGTACCGCGGCATCATCGCCGCCTCGAAAACAGTGATCTGGAACGGACCGATGGGAGTATTCGAACAGCCGCCGTTCGATCGGGGTACGGTGGCACTGGCGAAGGCAGTGGCCGAATCAGGTTCCACTTCGGTAGTTGGCGGAGGAGATTCGGAAAAGGCCATCAAGAGCGCCGGAGTGACAGACCGCATCAGTCACGTTTCCACCGGTGGCGGCGCATCGCTCGAGTTCCTCTCCGGCATTGAACTGCCCGGCGTCGCCGCTCTCTCGGACAAATAGTTGATCTCTCCTGAGCAGCCGGGTGCTACCCGTAACCGGCTGCTCCTCCTCTGGCTTCCAACTCCTTTTATCTGCATCGTTATCTACTGGTACGGCCTGCGAGCCGGGTCCCAGATGGATGACTTCGCCTGGCTTGGGCTGCACCAGCTGGTTCACGACTTCCGCACGTTCCTTGAGGCGGTGTTCGCACCGAAGGCGCAGGGCACCATACGCCCGTGGAGTGAGCGCCTGCTGTTTCTGGGAGCCTGGCACTTTTTCGGTGCCAATGCCGCTCCGGTCCGTGTGATCGCTTTCCTCACGACGTTTGTCAGTCTTGCGCTAACCGCGGCTATCGGACACCGCCTGACAGGGCGTGGTGCCGTTGTACTGGTTGCGCCGGTGCTGTGGCTGGCGAACCCGAACCTGTATGTTCCGATGGCCTGGAGCGCCGCGTACAACCAAATCCTCTGTTCCGCATTTCTGCTTGGCGCATTCTTCCTCTGGATTCGCTTCTGTGACACCGGTCGTCGCCGACTTTATGCCAGTCAGCTCGCGGTTTTTGTCCTCGGTCTGGGGGCGCTGGAGATCAACGTTGTATATCCCGCACTGGCCGCAGTCTGGGCGTTCTGCCGTGATCGAAGGTACCTGATCTTTACCTTGCCGCTGTTTGCAATCTCGGCCGTTTACACGTTGTTGCATCGCGCGATGGCTCCCCCTCAGCGAAACGAAATCTACCGCATGTTCTTCGACCTGCGCCTGTTCCACACGCTCGGGACATATCTGTGGTGGACCGTGAGTTCCGACCGGATCGCGCACGGCAGAAGAGTTCTCGAGTGGCCGTTTGTCGTGGCCGGCGTAGTCAGTGCGGCTGCGGTGATCGCTGCGCTGGTGTGGGCGGTCCGTCGAAAGCCACACGTTGCGATTGTGGCCGTGGGCTGGTTCTGCATCACGCTTGCACCGGTTTTACCCCTGCGCAACCACATCTCTGACTACTACCTCACCATTCCGCTGATTGGGTTGGCGTTGCTGGGTTCGTGGGCATTTGTGAACGCATGGGAAAGCGGTCGCGTCGTGCTGCGCGTTGCGGCCGTCTTTGCGCTGCTCTGTTATGCGCTTCCCGGAGCATGGACTGGCTACGTCATGAGCAGGGACTATTACCTGATCTCAAATCGTGTTCGCACTTTTCTCGGCAGTGTGGCGAGTGCACACAGGCTCTTTCCGGACAAGGGACATGTGATTCGGAACATGGATAGCGACCTGTTCTGGGCGTGCTGGTGGGATAACCCGTTCCGCCTGTTCGGTCTGACACGGATCTGGGTAGACGCAGGGTCGGAGCCAGGCATCGCACCGTTCCACGAAGAAGGAAGCCTCTCGCGCTTCTTTCTTCCGAAGCGTCTGGCGCTGGAAGGCCTCCGACGTGAGGATCTGGTCGCTTGGGAGCTTCTGCCCGATGGGCGGCTGCGCAACGTCAGCACGGCCTACGCACTCACGTTGCAGTTGCAACGGCTGCCGCTGAGTGGCTACCTGGATCTGCGTACGGCGGCTTCAGCGGCACAGCTTGGAGACGGTTGGTACGAGCGCGAGCCGACGCATCGATGGATGAGTGGGCGCGCCGTGGTTCACCTGCGCGGACCGGTGTCGGCTCCTGGTGAACTCGTGCTGCGAGGCCGAGCACCTCAGGCACTTACATTGGCAGTCGAGATCGCGGGGCGTGCGTTTCCGCCATCGCGCATCAGCACCGATAATCTGAGCTTTGAGCTGCGCTACCCCGTTCCGGCGGAGCTTACGGGCCAGTTCTCCATGCCGGTGACGCTCAGTGTGGACCGTACTGTACGTCCGCACGGGAGCGAGCAGCGGGATCTGGGCCTCGCCTTCGGCACCGTAGAAGTCAGGCCCTGATCAGGCGTTGACCAGTTCGAGCTCAATCTTACGTGACTCGGGATCGACTGAAGTAAGCTTGAACTGCCGGACCTGTCCCTGGCGAACAACCTTCTGCTCCGCCTCAAAGTCCGGGCCAGACTTCCAGCGCTGCTTCAGCATCTCGCCCAACTGGGAGATGTCGGCCCTGCTGCTGCCGCCACCTGCGCTCTCCTGCCTGGCTTCGCCGGCGCTCACGTGGCACGAGCCGTGCACGCCTTCACCCAGCTCCACCTTCAGCCGATCGCTTCGGACGTCCACTACGCGACCGGTGACTGTCTCGCCGATCGCGTGCTCGGAGATCCAGACGTCGGCGCTGGTCGGTTCCAACTGCTTCATACCCAGCCGGATACGCCGCCGATCCTTGTCAAACTCCAGAACCTGGGCTCTTACGGTTTGCCCGGTCTTGAGCAGCACATTCGGATGATCAATGCGCTTCTCGCGCGTGATATCGCCGACGTGAATCATTCCTTCGATGCCCTCGCCCAGATCGACGAAGGCACCAAAGTTCGCCATGCTGGTGATGGTGGCCTCGACGATGCTGCCGACCGGGTACTTCTTCTGAGCTTCTTCCCAAGGGTCACCCAACGCCTGCTTCAGCCCGAGCGAGATGCGCTTCTCACCGGCATTCACGCCCAGCACAACGACCTCGACCTGCTCGCCCGTCTTCACGAGATCCTGCGGCCGGCGGATCTTGCGCGACCACGACATCTCGGACACGTGCACCAGTCCGTCCACTCCGGGCGCGAGATTCACGAACGCGCCGAAGTCTGCAATCCGTGCCACCGTCCCGCGGATTCTGTCGCCGACCTTGAACTGCTCGGCCGCAACACTCCACGGGTCGGGCTGCAGCTGTTTCATCCCTAGCGAGATCTTCCGCGTCTCCGGGTTCACCTTCAACACTTTGACTTCGACGCTGTCGCCGACGTTCAGAACATCCGCCGGCTTGCCTACGCGAGTCCACGAGATATCGGCCACGTGCAGCAGGCCGTCAACTCCACCGAGATCCACAAAGGCGCCGAACTCAAGGAGCGTCTTCACCGTCGCCTGTATAACCTGACCTTCGTTAATGGCCTGGAACGCAGACTCCTTCCGCTGACGGTCTTCTTCTTCCAGCACCACCCGCCGGTCGACTACGACGTCTTCCTTGTCAATGTCGAGCTTCGTGATCCGGCAGCGAATCTCCTGGCCTACCAGCTTCTCCATTTCGGGGACGTCACGGGCCCCACTTCGGGACGCAGGCATGAAGGCGCGTGCCCCGATGTCGACGCGAAGCCCGCCCTTGATCAGTTCCTGAACGACACCTCCAACGATGCGCCCTTCGGCGAAAGCCGCCTGCAACCCGGTCCAGTCCTTCGGGCGCTCGACGCGAATGGTCGAGAGCTCGTAGTAGCCCTCTGCATTCCGACCGGTCACGTTGACCAGCAGCTTGTCTCCGACCTTTACCGCGAGTTCGCCCTTGTCATCGCGCACTGCAGCGATCGGGACAACACCTTCGGTCTTCCGGCCGATGTCAACCAGAACGAACTCTTCCTGCAGAGCGATTACAGTGCCTTCCAGGGGCTTTCCTGGCGCGTCAGCAGGTTCATGTTGTTCCTGTTCGAACCGGGACAGGATATCGCCGAACGAGGTTTCTTCCTGACCGGAATTCTGCTCGTTAATGGCGGGTTCAATCGGATCGGGGTGACTCATGAAGATCGCGGATACCCTCCATTCTGGCATAGCGCCTGCGCAGACAAGCCGCCTGCAACGGTTCCCCGTTGTATCCGGATTATGGCTCCTGCCCGAATCGTTCGGCACCCCTCTCATGTGCTCAGCGACGGGCGAGAAATGCAGGTGCTTTGTCCCGCGGCTGATTGTACCTGTCGAACTGGTCGAGGACGAATCGTGACCCGGGGTAAGCGGATTTCAGGTCAGCCCAGATCCGCGCCAGCCTCGCTGTCGCCGCGGAGTTAAGCGCGGGATCGCTCGCGGCCGACCACGCTCTTGCTCGCTCCAGCAACTCGATTGTTTCGAAGTTGGCGCTGAGCATCGGGTTCGTGGTCTGAGGCAGGAGAGCAAGATGCTGCTGTAACACGTGCAGCGCTTCCCTGTTTCGACCTCTGGCGGACAGCAGCAGCGCATGAGCGTTTAGCAGCGGCGCTTCACTGACGCTCGCTCCCCCTTTTCGCATCTCCGCTATGATTTGTCGTGCCTGCGTTAAACGTGCATCGGCCTCATCGTAATCGCCTGTTTGCAGCAGCGCGGGCACCGAACTCGTTAGGTAAATCAGGTGTCCTTCCTGGACCGATGGCCCCCGGGAAGCAGTCTCCAGAATCGCCGCGCGAAATTTCTCAAACACGACGAGCGCCTGTTCAGGCTGCGTTGATGCGATTGCAGCGGCCTCCCGGCTGAAGGTGCGCGCCACATCGAGCTTCGCCATCTGGTTCCCCGGGTCAGCCTTAACCAGCATTTCGGCAATCGACCGCGCCTTTCGATATTCCGCCACAGCTTCTGCCGGCCGCATGAGGCTGAAGCGGTGCGGATTTCCAAAAACGTCGCCCAGGCTGATGTGACACCAGTATGTCTGGCGAGCGTTGCTTATCGTGTGTCGACCGGACCTGTCGCTGTGAGCTGACCGCCTGATGGCTTCCTGAAAGCTGAGCACAGCGCCTGCGAAGTCGCCCCTCACAGCCTGTGCCCGGCCATGACCGACCAGCACGCTGACAAGCGTTCCGTCGGTTTCTGCCGGTCGGGACGGATCGCTTGAAAGCGGCCGCAAGACCTCGAGAGCGCGCCCGAAGGCATCTGCAGATTCCTTCTCGGAGCCGACATCCCTCAGGTACCGTCCAAGCACCGTCAGTCCTTCTGCCTGTCGCACCGGGTGGAGGCGCGACGAAAGCTTCAGCATTGCGTCGATCGCTTCGCGCTGCTGGTCGGGCCTCTTCGCTTCCTGGTAGATATTTGCCAGTCCTGCGTAGATAGTGAACAGTGTGTCAAGCCGGTGGCTATCCGCAGTCGCGGTATCGATGCCTGCGCCAAGCTCGAGTACTTTCGAGGCCAGCGCCGACGCACTTTGGACATCGCCAACGCTGGACTCTCCACCGCCTCTGCTCTGGGCAAGCCGGGAGTATGCATTGATAAGCTCCCACACCAGCTCCGGGTCGCGCCCGTGATCGCGCTGCAGTTCTTCGAGGTACTGAACAGCCATCGAACCCAGCCTCTCGCGTGCCTTGGTACCGCCCAGTCCTGAGATCTCATCATGAACCTCAAACAGCAGTCGCTCCGAAAGACGGCGGGTCTCGGCAGCACGTCGGATCGTTTGCTGACGCTGAGCGGTGGACGCAGAGGTCACAACAGCAACCGCAGCCGCGAGCGTAGCCGCTACGGCCAACACCGCCCAGTTGCGACGGACGAAGCGGTGGCAGCGATACCAGGCGGAATCCGGAGTTGCCCGAACCGGCCTGTGGTCCAGATACCGGTCAAGGTCATCGACAAGATCGGAGACCGATTGATACCTGCGGTGGGGCTCGCGATGAAGCGCCTTGAGGAGGATGTTCTCGAGGTCACCTCGGAGTTCCGGCTTGAGGAGGGACGGGCGGACCACATCGTGGTTCGTCACGGATTGAATGAGGTCACCCAGGGACCCGGTCGTGATCTCGCGTAGGGGCTTGTCCGTCAGCAAGCGGTAGAGTACCGCTCCGAGCCCGTACACATCCGTGGCAATCGTCGGGGTAAGCCCCTGGCACTGTTCCGGACTCGCGTACCCAGGCGTAAACGCCCGTGTTGAGGTCAGCGAAGCCTGCTCACCGAGTTCAGTCGCTACGCCGAAGTCGATCAGCTTCGGAAGACCATCCGGTGTGACCAGGACGTTCTGTGGCTTGATATCGCCATGCACCACCATGTTGGCGTGCGCGAACTGTACGGCGTCGCAGAGTTTCAGGAACAGGCCAATGCGGTCAACTGTGCCGGGCACGGACGACGCGCAGTAGGTGTCGACAGGCACGCCGTCCACCTGCTCGATCACGGCATAGGGTAAACCTTCCGATGTCGTGCCCGCATCAATCAGACCCGCGATATAAGGATGACGAAGAGACGCGAGGAGCTGGCGTTCCCGATGGAAACGGCGCAACGCGCTCTCGCGCGCGTCGCGGCATGCTGCGGCCGAGAGCTGGACGAACTTGATCGCAACACGCTGGCCCACCTCGCCGTCGACGCGGTGGGCTTCATACACGGTGCCCATGCCGCCTGATCCGAGCATCCGGCCGAGCTGAAAAGGTCCTACACGGGCCGGCGCCGCCTGATTGTCATCAGCCCGGAGCACTGCGTGGACAACCTCGCGGATCCTGACTCCGCCAGACACATCGACCGTGCCGTTCTCATCGGAGTCGTACTGCAGGAGTGAAAGGACCTCCTGGAGCACCGCTGGGTCATCGCAGTTGGCCTGAAGGAATGAAGTCCGGCTGCCGGGCCGCAAGCGGGCCGCCTTTTCGAACCAGTGTTGGACTGCCTCGACCATGGCTCGTATGACCTCTCAGGAAGCCAGCCTTCTCCGCAGCCAGGCATGGGCGAACCGCAACTCGTGACGGGCAACGTGAACGGAGATCCCGAGCGCTTCAGCCGACTCCTCCGCCGTCATCCCGCCGAAGTAGCGCATTTCCACGAGGCGCGCCAGCCGTTCGTTCTCATGAGACAGGTCCGCCAGCGCATCGTTCAGCTGAATGATCCCGACGAGCTCCGGTCCACTCTCCGAGCTGACTTGAAGCGTGACGCTGGACAGGGACTCATCAGGAAAGTCGCCGTGCCGCTTTTGCGCACAACGTGACCTCGCGTAGTCGACGAGAATCTGGCGCATCGCTCTGGACGCCAACGCCAGCAGGTGGACGTCGTTAGCGAGCGGGCGCTCACGCTGTCCGGCGAGCTTCATGTATGCTTCGTGCACGAGTGCCGTGGCCTGCAGCGTGTGATTCCTGCGTTCGCTGATCAGGTGCCGGGAGGCGATCCGACGCAGTTCGGCGTATAGTGCGGGAGTAAGCTCGGCAGCGATTGGCTGCGAAGAAGGACTTAGTAAGGCTGGGCTCACAGATGATCCTCTCTGTCGCGATCAGCACCTGGGCGAAATCGGACAGACGAGAACGCGCAAACGGTGCCAACCTTAAGCTCAGTTGAAGCTGATTTCTCCGAAATTCGGCTCACGTCGCCTAGATTGGAGCCCTGTGCGGTAGGATTTTGTTGCACCCTGGGCGGCCAACTTAACACCTGTCTGAAAATTCCGTACGGATCGACTTCAACGACAGGCTCTGGAGAATTTCAGCGGCATGCGCGCACCGCAGACTCCGAGGCTCGCGTCACGCGCGCCGAACGTAAGCGGCTACGCGATCAGGAGCGACGGCTAAAGGACGAGCAGGAGGAGTATTGGCAAGCCTACCTTCTGGCAAATGAGGTTGTCGAAGCCGCCGGCTCAGGTGAACTCGGCCGTCGTGCCGCCAGGCTGGGCATCTGATGTCTTCAACGAATTTCAACGGACCGCTTCGGCCGCGAGGACGAAATACCGCAGGCGGAGATCCGGCTCTCATCCTGGCTGAGAAGAGCCGGGGAGACCCAACTCCCGTAAGCCGCGACATAGAACGGCTGGCGGCGCCGACGATCGATCCGATTACGCATCGGCGTCGGCGCAGTATAGCTGGCCCTTGTCGCCGCCCAAAGCGCCTGCTGATCCCGCCCCAGGGGACCGGGGCGGGCCGGCTGCGATCTGCTCACCGCGAACCGGATTTTGCGGCGATCGATTTTCGTTCGGTAGCGCGGTTTGCGAGGCGTCCGGCAGCATCGTTGTGCCGAATAGCCCGGCGGGACGCAAGGCGCGGAATCAGCATCGGCACCTCGCGACGGTAGGCAGCGTACTGCGAATGTTCCCTCGCCAGGTCCGCCTCTTCCAAAGGAATTGCTGCCAGAATGTATGCCGTTGTGCTCAGGGCAAAAACCAAATGGGAT
>DASQEG010000514.1:0-2111 GCA_035633775.1 Bryobacteraceae bacterium | reverse complement strand
GGGAGTTCTTCCAGCCTTACACAGACAGGCTCCAGAACCAGGTGAACCTTGACATTCCGCTGCTGGCGACAACGGCGAACGTGGCTGACCGAAGTTTGCACCCCGTCCTCGTGCGAAGCGGTGAGGGCGACTTCTACGAAGGCAAGGTGTTCCGTTATCCCGGCATTCAGACGGCGCGTGACGGCCGGCTCGGTGACCGGCTGGTGGAGAGCGACTGGAACAATTTCGCTCCACGGCTGGGAATTGCGTGGAGCCCTAATGACCGGTGGTCCGTGCGGACCGGCACGGGCGTCTTTTATTCGGCCGAGAGCGGTAACTCACGCTTCGATCTGAACCGCGGGCTGGGCGGGCGCATCTCGCGGCAGTCCAATCCGCAGATCGCCGACATCGGCTATACCAACTTTCTCAGTTCGGCCTCCCTGCCCTGGGTGCTTCCTGCAGCTCCATTCCTTTGGGGCGTAAAGCCGAATCTGCGGACCAGCTACTCGATGTCGTACATCGTGAACGTTCAGCGGCAATTTGGGGAGTCAACGTCGCTGGAGGTCGGCTATACGGGATCGCAGCACCGTAAGCTGCAGGGCCTGCAAAATATGAACGCGCCGGTCCCCGGCACGACGAGCTACGCTTCCCGGGCTCCTTTTCCCGAATACGGCGTGCTGCAGGTAGTGCACGGAGAAGGAACAGGCAATTACAACGCACTCAGTGGCAAGCTGAGCCAGCGAATGAGAGGGGGACTTACGGCGCTGGTAAGCTACACCTGGTCGAAGTCGCTCGACACGGTAAGTGCGATCCGCGGCAACGCGAACGACATTTTTCCTCAGGACAGCCGTTGCCTGAGTTGCGAGTACGGCTTCTCGGCTTACGACACGCCTCACCGGCTCGTGACATCGGCAATCTACGAGCTGCCTTTTGGCAGGGGCAAGCCGCTGGCCAACACGGGCGGCTTTGTTAACCAGCTTGTGGGCGGATGGCAGATCGGCTCCATCATCACAGTCCAGAGCGGCAGATCGGTGAATACGCAGACCTACGATGCTGCGGTTCAGGGTACGTTCGGCGAAACACGGTTGAACAGCACGGGCATCAGTCCCTACTTCCCTGAAGGACAACGCAACGCCAATGCGTACCTGAACCCGGCTGCCTTCAGCAACCCGGAGCCGGGCACGGTCGGCAATATCAGCCGCTTCCGTCTTCGCGGGCCGAGCCAGTTCATCTGGGATTTCTCGACCCTGAAGAACTTCCCGATAACGGAGCGGCAGTACCTGCAGTTTCGGTTCGAAGCCTTCAACTTCCCCAATCATCCTGTGCTCGGAAGTCCGAACGCCAACTGGAACAGCCGCACACAAACCCCGGCACCCAGTTTCGGTTTGATCCGGAGCACGGCGAACAGCATGCGCGAGCTGCAGTTCGCGCTCAAGTACGTCTTCTAACTTTGGCCATGAAGACGTCCCGACGAAGCTTTCTCGCCTGTGCAGCCGGTACCGCTGTGCAGGCGCAGCGCACAACGCCGAACATCGTCCTGGTGCTCTCTGACGACCACAGCTACCCTTACCTGGGCTGCTACGGTTCCGGCACCAGAACACCTGTCTTTGATGCTTTCGCGAGCGCGGGTATGCGGTTCGACAACATGTTCACGGCAGCGCCGCAATGCGTGCCGTCCCGCGCTGCTTTCATGACGGGCCGTTCTCCCGTAGCGGTGCGTATGGGACGATTCTCCTCGCCGCTGCCGCCTGACGTAAAGACGGTCCCGGAGCACCTCCGGGCCGCAGGCTACTACACGGGTGTTTGCCGTCGCAATTACCACCTCGACGGACCGTGGCCGGGGCGCAACGGCGCGCTGTTTCAGCAGTACGAAGAGATGGGCCTGACCACCTGGCAGAAGCGCGTCGACTTTCTGGATCGCTCGGGCAACCGCGATCACACGGGCACTGTCATGGGCAAGTTCCTTGATGCGGTGCCGAAAGGCCGTCCCTTCTTTCTTTGGGTCAACTTCAGCGACCCTCATCATCCGTGGGACGGTCAGTCCAAGGCAGGCGGACACGACGCGGCTTCGCTTACAGTCCCCGGTCACCTGCCTGACCTCCCCGGTGTCCGCGCCGATCTCGCGCGCTACA
>DASQEG010000513.1:0-1627 GCA_035633775.1 Bryobacteraceae bacterium | reverse complement strand
TGGCCGCCGTCACTGTTGTAGATTGGCTGAATGCTGTTCCTTGTTCGCCTTGGCCTTGCTCTGTTGCTGCTTACAGCCACTGCTTTACCCGTTTCCCTGCCCGTAATCGAGAGCCGAAGTGGAGCTGTGCGCACGGAATCGGTCCAGCTCCGAGGCTTGGCTACGGAACAACAGTACAGCTTGCTGTACTCGATCTCTCCTAGGGCGGCGCTGACAGACGGGACGGTGCGAGTGGAGATCGTGCAGGGGACAAACAGGGTTGCCGGCAAGACTCTGCATGCCGGAGATGCAGACTTCTATACCCAGTTCCGACTTCCGACTGCCGGCGAAGCAACCGTACGCATCACCAGCAACATTAAGAGCGGCAAGTACGCGCTGCAGGTCAACCGATGGGGACGTAGCGGACAGGTCCGAAGCGGGCCGATTCGGGGCTGGAAGGAAGCCATGCCGATCGAGCTGGGCAAGACAGTGTTCGCGTCCGGTGACGACGCTCCTTACATAGCGCTGCCCGGAACGGCACGCAAGGCGTCCGTCGAGGAATCCGGTCGCACCGACTGGTACCGCTTCGATTTTCGCGGCTCGTCACCGCGCCTTGTTCATGTGCTGGTGGAGCTCGCGGAGCGTGATCAGATTCCCGCGTCCGTGACGGTGCACCGTGCGAAAGGCGATGGCATTGAGGAGTACTTCGAAGGCGAAGATCCCGTCAGTCTTCCACACGAGGTGCAGGCGCTTCCCGGGAACAAGTTCACTCCGCGCATTCTGAAGGACGCGGGGACATACTACATCGCTGTCCGTGCAAACCATCCCGAGTACAAGCTGCGTACGCGTCTTTACGACGTGCCTCCCTACACCGACCCTGGCAAGGCAGTTCAGGCGGCTCTGGACTACGTGATGTCCGCGGGAGATTCGTGGCATGCAAACACGCCAAGGCGCGGTGGCCTGCTCGATCGCACGGAGGCGGTCCACCAGGAGACGTCGTTATGCGTCGGCTGCCACGTGACGCACTTTCCGCAGCGAGCTCAGTTGTATGCCGTCCGAAACGGTTATGAGGTGAATGCCAGGCAGCAGCTGCAGTTTCTGGCAGAGCGGTTCTACAACAATCCTCGGCCTTTTTACGGCTTCGAACAACAGGGCGCGGTGTGGTCCCGCATGATCTCGGCTCCCGCGAACGTGCTCAGCCGCATGTCGCATTTGATGTCGATCTTCGAACAGCACGTCAGCGGTGAGCGGCGGGACAGCTTCCACAGTGGGGTCAACGAGTACCTGAAGCTCTACTACGCTGGCCGTGACCGTCTGCCTGGCGATGAAACGAACGGCAATACGCCGCTGGTGAGTGCGCACGAAGTTGCCTGGTACTCATGGCTCGCTACGAAGGACCCAAAGATCCCCGGATTCATCGCAGCGGGCGAGGTGAAGAACACGATTGACCTTTGCTACCAGACGCTTGCTCTGGCTGAGATCGACAGGGAAAAGTACCGGCCGTTGCTGCAGAAGAATGTCGACCGGCTGTTCGCATTGCAGCGGCCGGACGGGCAGTGGTCTGCCCGGTTCGAGCGTGAGCAGCCCGCCGTCGAATTCCAAACCGGGCACGCACTCTGGGCTTTGCATGCCGCAGGTGTACCCGCCA
>DASQEG010000512.1:0-6675 GCA_035633775.1 Bryobacteraceae bacterium | reverse complement strand
GAAGGTCAACGTTCGCCGTGCGGCCAAACCGGGCTGTGAACGGCCGGCCAGCAGCACCCGCTCCGGGCAACGCCGCGTTCAGCTGTTGCTGGAACGGTATGCGACGTCCCAGAGAGCCGACGTAACCGACATCCCACACTGTGCTCCACCCAAGTTCGCGCTGATACGTGAGATTGTAGCTGTGGACGAAAGAGGTGGGATTGTCACGCGGAACGGTAAAGAACGCCTGGTTTGGTGCCGGGTTGATGATTCCGTTCGCCGGCAGCGGGATGTCAGGAACCGGCGGTAGTGCGTCGAAGCCGCCGTCAACGACAAAGTCCCCTTCGACGCCATTCTGAATGTTGTAAAGCACGGGGAACTGCGTCGACAGAGTTCCGCCGGTGAAGCCGAATCGCCCTGTGTAGTAGCTGATTCCGTAGCCACCGCGCAGAACGCTCCTGGCCGTCGTTCGGAACGAGAATCCGACGCGCGGCGCGAAGTTATTCCAGTCAGTCTTAACGTTATTCGCGAGATTATTCTCTCCGTAACCGGCAATCAGCAGACTGTTGGTTTCCGGATCGTAGTTCGCCGCCCCGCCTGCATAGCGGGGTCTGATGGGCGTGTAGAGCTCCCAACGCAGGCCGAGGTCGAGTGTCAGCCGGGGTGTCACCTGAAACGTGTCGTGTGCGAAGAGAAAGAACTGCGTCTGCCGATTTGTGGGCGTGATCGGCATGTACGTGCGGCTGGTCTGATCCGGAGCACCAATCAGGAAGGCCGCGAAGGAGTTCCCGAAGCCACCGAACTGGCCGAGGTCCGGTCCCCCCTGTAAGGCGGTCGTTCCAGGATTGAAGTTGAACATGCCTCGAGGCCCGAACCCCAGCCCCTGCGGCTGGAACCGGTCTGCCCGATTGCGATGCACATCGACTCCCCACTTAATGGAATGTCGGCCCTGCTGCTTGGTCCAGGTGTTGATGAAGTTGAACAGGTTGTCGGCATTGATCAGCGGGTAAACAACGGGAGTGCCTATCCCCTGCATACCTCCGGCAATGTTGATTCGCGCCATGCCGTCGGTCGAGATTGCATCGGGATTTGGATTCCGGATACCCAGGGACTGGTTTGTCACCGTCGTCATGTCGAGCCCGTTCACGTTGGTGTAGTAGCGGTTGTACCCGCCGCGAAACTCGGCGATAAGCGTCGGACTGAACCCGTGCGTGAGATTGAGAATCGCGGTGACAGTGTAGGGCGTGCTGACGGTGCTTTCGCCGATGACGTTGCCGAGCGCAGCGTCCTGCTGAACCTCGTAGTCGGTGAAGTTGAACTTTGCAAACCCTCGCGTGCTTTCGGTGAATACGTGATCGACACGGGCATCGTAGCCGTTGCCGTTGTAACGGAAGGGTGTGTTCACGACCAGGTTATTCAGCAGGCCAGGCTCGCTGGGCATTGGAATGAGCGGAAGTAGCTGCTGCGCGATCGGATTGATTCGATTCGCGGGAATCTGGTTGTTGGCAAAGGGCTGCCGGGTCGCAGGCGTACCACTGGCAGGATCGTACAAGGTCAGTCCGGGGACACCGCTAAAGTCGCCGCGGCGCCAGGCTGCGACAGGTACAGTCGTTATCACCGTGCTCGACTGCCGCAGGGTCCGGCCCTGATAACCTCCGAAGAAAAACGTTCTGTTCTTCACGATCGGGCCTCCCAGCGTTCCGCCAAAGTCGTTACGAATGAAATTGGGCTTGCGCTGGGGAGCGACGTTGAACATGTTGCGGGCTCGAAATGCAGTGTTGCGGTGGAACTCAAACAGGGAGCCATGGAGGTCATTCGTGCCTCCGCGTGTCACGACATTAATGATGGCTCCTCCGGCGCGCCCGAACTCCGCGTTGTAGTTGCTGGTCGTGATGTTGACTTCCTGCACGACCTCGGCTGATGGGATATATACGGTCAGGCCGAGCGTGGGGTTGGTGTTATCCACTCCGTCGACCTGCGTGTTGTTCGCTGAGTTTCCCTGGCCGTTCGCACGGAAAAACGTGGTGCCCTGAGGGTCTTCTGCACGTGTAAAGTCGACGCTCGGTGGAGCCACCCCGGGCATAAGGCCCACCAGCGACTGGAAACTGCGATCCGCCAGGGGAAGTTCCGTCACGGGCTTGGTCGAGAAACTTCGGGAGACCTCAGCGCGGTCCGTTTGGAGCAGCGGCGTCTCGGCCGTTACTTCAACCGTTTCGCTGACCTGTCCAGGTTCGAGCTGGAGGTCGATGCGCGTGGAAACGGTCGCCCGCAACTCGACGTTGTCCCGCGAGATTCGCTTGAACCCGCCCGCTTCTGCCTCGACGCGGTACGTGCCCGGCGGCAGGAACGGTATGGTGTAGAGCCCCTCCTCATTCGTTGCCGCTTTTCGTGGAATGTTCGTCGCCGTTTCAGTGACAGTGATGGATGCGTTTGGTACTACTGCGCCCGAGGAGTCGCTGACCGTACCGATCAGGGTAGCCGTGACGGCCTGACCCATCGCAAGAAGTGGAAGCGCAAGCAGGACGAACAGAGAACCTGCGAATTTCATGATGTCTCCTTTGGAGAAGCTTACCTTGCTATTGGAGCGAGCGAACTCTACGGTAGAGCAAACGCTATGTAAGTACCCTTGGACGGCTTCCCGCGCCCGCCGCCGGCCGGCACTACGACATATTGCTTGCCGTTAAACTGATACACCGCGGGAGTCGAGAAGTTTCCTGCCGGCAGCTTAGTTTCCCACAGCAACTTCCCTGTGCTCTTATCGAAGGCACGGAACTTCTCATCGTAGGTCGTGGCACCGATAAAGATCAGGCCGCCTGCGGTCACCACCGGACCACCGAAGTTCAGCGTGCCCGTGTTCTTCAGGCCCTTCTCCACCAGTTCCGGAACCTCGCCTAATGGTACCTGCCATCGAATCTCCCCCTTCGCGAGATCGATTGCGTTCAGAGTTCCCCATGGGGGAGCGATGGCCGGATAGCCGTCGGGATCGAGAAATTTTGCGTTGACGGTTGCGCCGTACTTCAACTGCGGGCCAACAGCCTTCGAAGGGCTGATCAACTCACGGTTTTCGCCGACACTGATGAACTGCACCAAAGCATCAAGCGCTTCCTCGGTCAGTGCCGTGAACGCGGGCATACGGCCCACACCCTTACGGATCACGTTCCTGATCTCAGCCTGCGAGCGCCGTGAAGCGATTCCCGTGAGCGGCGGAAGATCCGGAGGCGCACCCTTCATCTCAAGGCCGTGGCAAGCCGCGCATTGCGCCTTGTACAATCCGGCGCTGTTCGTGGTTCGGCCAGATGCGCGCCGCGGCCCAAGCTGCAGGATCCAGGGCATCTCGTTCGCATTGACGTACAGCGTGCTGGTCTCAGCATCGAAGGCCGCGCCGCCCCACGTAGCCCCGCCATCGAGCCCTGGCGCGAAGATTGTTCCTTCGAAGCCCGGCGGCGTGAACTGAGGCCCGTTCTTCAGCTTTCGGAACCGCTCCAGCACGGCCTTGTGCGCTTCGGGAGTGCGACGCGTCAGCAGGTCCTCTGTGAGTTCCTGCCGTGAAAAGGCCGGCGGCTTCACCGGAAGCGGTTGGGTCGGGGCAAGCAACTCGCCGTCCACATCGGACGCCGGTGCTTTCAATTCCTGAATCGGAAACAGCGACTTGCCGGACTCGCGGTCGAAGACCCAGACATGTCCGGACTTCGTCGGCTGTGCGACCGCGTCGATCTTCGCCCCATTGCGCTGGATGGTGACCAGGCTCGGAGCAGCCGGCAGATCACGGTCCCAGACATCGTGCTTGACGAACTGATAGTGCCAGCGCCGCTTGCCGGTCCCGGCATCGAGCGCGATTAAACAGTTTGCAAATAAATTGTCGCCCTGCCGGTCGCTCGCGTAAAAATCGAAAGCTGCCGAACCCGTCGGAACGAACACCAGGCCGCGCTTCTCATCCAGGGCCATTCCCGACCAGTCGTTAGCGCCCCCAGAATGCTTCCAGGCTTCCTTCGGCCAGGTCTCATACCCGTACTCGCCCGGATGAGGAATGGTGCGGAAAATCCAGCGCATCTCGCCTGTGCGGGCGTCGAACGCACGGATGTGGCCCGGCGCGGATGGCAGATCCTCGGCCACGATGCTGCCGACGATCAGCAGATCTTTGTACACTACGCCAGGCGTTGAAAGCGACACACTCAGCGTCTCGGGAGGCCGATCCAGCCCCTGCCGCAAATCGATCCGTCCACCGTCGCCGAAGCTTTTCACCGGCTTTCCGGTCGCCGCATTCAGCGCGTAGAGCCACTGCTGGTACACGGTGTAAACGCGGGCTTCCTTTGCGTCTTTCCAGTACATAACGCCGCGCGTGCGTGTACCTCCGCGGGCACTCGGATCAGAAATGGGATCGAATTTCCACTTCAGCTTGCCGGTGCCCGGGTCGAGGGCGGCGAGTCTCGAGCGCGGCGAGATGGCGTACAGCGTCCCATCGACCATGACTGGCTGAGCCTGAATCTGGGAGTTCTGGAAAAAGTCGTCGAACTCGAATGTCCACGCCACTTTCAGTTCCCTCACGTTTCCGCGATGGATCTGTTTCAGGGGCGAATAGCGCTGCACCTCGGCGGTGCCGCCATAAGCCGGCCAGTCCGTCGGTCCAGAAACAGCCGCAGACAAGGAAGTACAGGCCAACAGCAAAGTAAAGCGCACGGAGTTTAGAATTCGCGTTCGATGACGAGGTCGGCTGCCGACGCCAGCGCGCGCCGGTAAGGCGACTCAGGGAAGGTGGCCATTACCGCACGAGCCTGATCAGCAAAAGAGTGGGCGCGTTCGCGTGCACGGTCCAGGCCTCCAGTCGACTGCAAAAGGTGCAGCACTGTAGGGAACGGGACGGTATCGTACGATCGCTCGCGCAGCACCGTTTCGAGCAGCGCGCGTTGCTCGGCGGAGCATTCTTCCAGCGCATAAATGGCTGGCAGCGTGATCTTCCCTTCCCGGAGATCGCCGCCGACGGGCTTGCCCAGCACCGATTCCTGAGCCGTGAAGTCCAGCACATCGTCGATCAACTGGAAAGCCATGCCGAGATTCCAGGCATACTCGCCGAGCCGCGCTTCGACATCGTCAGAAGCGCCGGCCACTGTGGCGCCCAGTCTTGCGCAGGCGGAAAACAGCCCAGCCGTCTTGCGATCCACAAGCTCCATGTAATCGGCTTCGCTGATGCCGATTCGTCCCAGGCGTTCCATCTGCACCAGCTCACCTTCCACCATCATCTGCGTCAGCGCAATCAGAATGTCCAGCACATGGAAATTCCGCTCGCGGAGCGCGATCTGGAAAGCCTGCATGTACAGCCAGTCGCCGGCCAGCACCGAAGTGTGATTGCCGAACAGAACGTTCGTGGAGGGCTTCCCGCGACGCGTTTCGGCCAGATCAATGATGTCGTCATGCACCAGCGTTGCGGTGTGGATCATCTCGACAACCGCACCGAGCCGGATCGCGCTCGGAGTCACTGTCCCGGCAAGCCGCGCGGAGAGCAGCAGCAGCGTTGGCCGGAGCCGCTTGCCCCCGTTGCCGCTTAAGTACCGGCTGATGGTCGTGACGGCGTTCGCCGAAGCCAGGGTCTCGACCTCGATTTCCCGTTCAACCCGGCGCAGGTCTTCCTGCACGAGGTCGAGGATCTCGCGAGCCGCAGTTGACTCCCCTGACTTGCTGGAACTCATTTGAAACCCTCAGTGTAACCGACGGGCCCGAAGATCCGGTCAAAGTTCGCGGACGTCGCACGCGCAACCTCCTCCACCGCGATTCCGCGCAGCTTTGAGATGAACGCAGCTGTGTGTGCAACGTACGCCGGCTCGTTGCGTTTACCGCGATACGGCACGGGCGGCAGGTACGGCGAATCCGTCTCCACCAGCATCTGATCGAGCGGCGCCATTCGCGCCGCCTCCTGCACATTGACTGCTTTGGGGTAGGTGACCACTCCTGCAAAGCTGAGCGTCCACCGAAGGTCGAGCGCTTCGCGGGCCTCATCTGGTCCGCCGGTGAAGCAGTGCAGGACACATGGCAGTCCTGTCGGTGCCCAGTGCTGCTTCAGCAAATTCATTGTGTCTTGCCACGCGTCGCGTGTGTGAATGATGATCGGCTTCTGCGAGGCAGCTGCGATCCGCATCTGCTGAACGAAAACGGCGGCCTGAAGCTCTTTATCGAAGGGCTTCCAGTAATAATCGAGGCCAATTTCGCCCACCGCCACACACTTACGATGTCGCAACAGTTGAGTTAGCCGTTCAAAATCAGCAGCGCCTGCATTCGGCGCGTATTGCGGATGAATACCTGCGGTGGCAGCGATGTTTTCGTACCGATCCGCGAGTCGAAGGGCTGCCTCCAGATCGGGCGGACCCTCGCCCGTCCCGATCGCCAGCATGCGCGTCACACCAGCATCCAGTGCACGCTGGATAGCGGCGTCCCGGTCCGGGTCGAACTGCGAATCGTCGAGATGACAGTGCGAATCGACCAGCGTCATTTAAGACGCGCGCCCGGCTGAATGTCCTCATGAAAGCCGGCCAGCACCGCAGGCCCACCTTCCACCGAAGCAGCGACAATCATCCCCTGGGACTCGATGCCTCGGAGTTTCCGCGGTTCCAGATTCGCCACTATAACTACTTTGCGGCCTATGAGCTGCTCCGGTTGATAGGCTTTGGCGATGCCCGCAACGATCGTCCGCGGCTGGCCCTCTCC
>DASQEG010000511.1:0-2105 GCA_035633775.1 Bryobacteraceae bacterium | reverse complement strand
GATCAGCAATCCACCGCGCCTGGACAGCAGAGACCCGCAGGCGGCGAGCGCGTGCCCGGTGCCCAGCTGCTCAGTTTGTCTGGCAAAGCTGACGTGATAGGGCCCAAGCAGCGTTTCGACGGTTTCCGCCTGATGGCCGGTCACGACAACTACGTTCTCCGGCGCGGTCACGGCTGTCGCCGAGCGCACCACGTGCTCCACCAGGGCCAGTCCGCCTGCCTGATGCAGCACCTTGGCCATGCGCGACTTCATGCGAGTGCCGAGACCGGCCGCAAGAATGACTATGTTGACTGAAAGTTCGTTCATCGGGAAGTAATCTAGGCTACGCCGGCAATCATCGTAGCGACTTTCCGCGCTTCGGTACCAAGCTGGATCGCGAGCTTCGCGATCGCCAACTGGTCGTGGCGGACGCGGTCGCCCCTGGCCGCGAAGTCCCCCGTAATCACAGACGGGCAAAGAGCCGTGCTGTTGCTGAGGTCATCTTCGACAGGAAGGGCCTGCTGCGCCCTGTACCGCTCCTGCAACAGCGCGGGGATCTCGCTCGTGTTGACGACAGCAACGTCAATGATGGGCTTGCCCGCGTGTTCGTTGATAGCCCTGACGTGGTCGGCTGCCGTGAACTGGCTTGTCTCACCCGGCTGCCACATGAGATTGACGAAGTAGACCTTAACGGCACTGGACCGGGCAATAGCTTCGCCGATGCCGGCAACCAGCAGATTGGGAATGATGCTGGTGAACAACGAGCCGGGACCCAGAGTGATCACGTGTGCTGTCTCTATGGCGTGCAAAGTCTCAGGCAGCGGCTCCGGTGCTTCCGGGCACAGGCGCACACGTTCGATGCGTGCCTTGCTTCTGCTGATCTTTGACTCGCCGCGCACAATCTTACCGCCGGCAAGTTCGGCTTCGAGAGCAACTTTGGCCGAGGTTGATGGGTAGATGCGACCGCATGAAGCGAGCACCTCCGCAGCATGCTGCACTGCACGCGCAAAGTCGCCATCGTAGAGATCGGTGAGCGCCGTCAGGAACAGATTCCCGAGTGTGTGTCCCTTCAGTCCCTTGCCGGACGCAAAGCGGTACTGGAACAACCTGGACAGCAGTGCCTCGTCTTCTGATAAGGCGACGAGGCAGTTCCGAATATCACCTGGTGGCAATACACCAAATTCGCGCCGCAGCCTGCCGGAGCTCCCGCCATCATCGGCAACGGTGACCACGGCGGTGACATCGATTTCCTGCCCGGTGACCTCGCCGTCAGGGCCGCAGTGCTTAATCTGTTTCAGGCCCTGCAGGAGAGCAGAAAGGCCGTTGCCGCCGCCGATTGCGACGATTCGTAGAGCCTCGTCCCTGCTGGTTTGTCTCTGCATGCCGACCATATCAGAATCGCACAGCGCCGGCCCATGCCGCGGGCCGTTTGTTTCGGTCCTGTTGCTATTCACATCGGCACACTTCCGGCACGCCTTTAGGTTTTTTCTGTGACGCCGGTACGGTATCTGATACTTTCTTAAGTTGATGCTACAGAGGACCATCTTCCGCGAGTACGACATCCGCGGCATAGCCGAAACAGAACTTACCAGCGACGGGGTCGAGTTGCTGGGCAGAGCGATAGGTACCCATCTGCGGCGAAGTCTCGGGCGAAGTGTGAACGTTGGTCGTGATGTGCGCCTTTCCGGCGAACGGCTGCGGGATGCGCTCGTGAAAGGCTTGTTGGCCGCGGGCTGCAACGTCACCGATGTAGGCCGGGTCCCTACGCCGCTGCTGTACTACTCCGTGCAGCACCTGAAAGCCGACGGCGGTGTGATGATCACTGGCAGCCATAATCCTGCGGAGTACAACGGCTTCAAGGTTGTGGCCGGCAATGGAACCATTCACGGCGAGAAGATCCAGGAGCTTCGAGCGCTGATCGAGACGGGTGACTTTGAACAGGGCAGGGGAGAACTGCGCGCTGTCGACATCGAGACTCCGTACGTGGAGGAGATCGCATCTCAGTTCCGCTTCGAGCGCAGGGTGCGAGTTGTCATTGACGCAGGCAATGGGGCTGCTGGTCCTGCTATGCACCGGCTGCTTGAGAGATTGAACGTCGAGGCGACCGAGCTGTTCTTCGACATGGA
>DASQEG010000510.1:0-3030 GCA_035633775.1 Bryobacteraceae bacterium | reverse complement strand
ACTCAGAACGAATCTCGCCGAAGCTGGTCCTATAATCCTGCCAGAACTTGCTCGCTCCCTCGTGACCCTCGAAGTGTTCGGGTGCAAGAACGTTGCCCACCTTGCAGTCTTCCGCGAACAGAGACACCATCGTGTCGTACTGCCGTGAGGACTCCACTTGCCCCAAAGCATCGATAAATTGCTGCACTTCAATCGGCTGCATACAGATGAGATTCCGGACAGTCCCGCCGACTGCAAACAATGACGCGGAGTAACGGTGTCCACCGGACGATTGAACTCAACTCGGCTACGCTGCCCGCGCACGCCGTGCACGGGCCTGCGCGATGAATCTGTAAGCTTAGACTCCGTGGTTGAAGACACACACACCGACGGCACACACCACGAGCACCTGCTCGGGAATATCCGGATAGACCAGCCGGTCGAGGGTCTCGGCAAGAAAGGACCGCGTGTACGACTGGAGGCTCGCCGCTTGCAGCAGATGCTGTTCAAGGGCCGTCAAAGGACACGGCCACGGCCCTACCTCGACCGCAACGCCCCACGCCAGTGCGGAAACATGCAAGGCGGACAGCAGCCGTCGCCCAGCGGTCAGCAAAGCGCCGAAGACCACGAACAGCAACCAAAAGAGATGTAGCGTGAGGATCCCCGCGGCTGCTGCTCCGTACAACTCTCGATCCATCACTCTTAGTATCTCTGTCTAACCCTCATGGCACTTCGCGAGATCGACGGGAGCTTTGGAGAGGGTGGCGGGCAGATTCTTCGGACCTCGCTCGCGTTGTCGCTCGTCACCCGAACGCCCTTCCGCATCGTCAACATACGTGTGAAGCGTGCGAAGCCCGGTCTGCGTCGGCAACACCTCACGGCTGTGCGTGCGGCAGCCCGGATCGGAAACGCACAGATCGAGGGTGACGCGCTGGGTAGCACCACGTTGACGTTCCGACCCGGTGAAATTACGGGCGGTACTTATACATTTGAGGTTGGGACTGCGGGCAGCACAACTCTCGTTTTTCAAACTGTGCTTCCGGCTTTGTTACTTTGTGGCCAGCCTTCGGCAGTCACGTTCCGTGGGGGCACTCACAACCACGGCGGGCCTCCATGGGAGTTCCTCGATTCTGTGTTTCTCCCCGTAATCGCGCGGCTCGGTGCGAAAGTAAATATCCGATTGGCACGACACGGCTTTGTTCCGGCGGGAGGAGGAGAGTGGAGTGCGGAAATCCTGCCGTCGCAGCTTCACCCGATCCAGTTGCACGAACGTGGCGAGCGCAGGCACGTCATGGTGAGAGCCATTGTGGCGAATCTGCCGGCATCGATCGCTGAGCGGGAGCTGGACGTTGTGCGCGCGGCGTTGCACTGGCCCCATACGGCGTTCAAGGGAGAAACGGTGCAGAGCGATGGGCCGGGGAACATTGTGATGATTACCGGTAAGTTCTCGCACGTGTCGGAGCTCGCGGCGGGATTTGGCCAGCGCGGCGTGCCGGCGGAAGAGGTAGCAGCCACAGCCGTCAGGTGCTGGTCGCTGTACGAAGAGTCGGGCGCTCCCGTGGGCGAGCATCTCGCCGATCAACTTCTCCTGCCGTTTGCACTCGCGGGCGGTGGATCGTTTACAACCATCACCCCGACCCTTCACACGAAGACGAACATCGACACGATCAGCAGGTTTGTGCCCGTTCAGTTCGACATCGTCCCTGGACGAAATAGCACCTGGGTTATATCTGCGTAGCTTCGTTTCTGACCTGCCGGCTGAAGCGCTTCAGTCGAGATAAAGGAATTCGTTCGATGCAAGGAGAACGTGGCAGTAGCTCGCCCAGGCGGTGAGTTTCGAGTCGGGCTGAGCCAGGCGCTTCTCAAGGCTTGCAACATACGTGAGCGCCGCATCGACCTCGGAAGGCTCAGGGTGACGCGCCAGCACCGTCAGGTAAGCACGTTCTATCCGCGAACCGTCCGCCACGTTCGAGTCCTCGAGTAACAGTCGGGCGAGGCCGCGCGCTCGGTCAATGACGAACTGGCTGTTCATCAAAAACAGAGCTTGCGGCGCTACGTTCGTGCGGGTGCGACCCTCGCTGGTCGTAGTGGCATCGCCAAAATCGAACGTCGAGAACAGGCTCGGGAGGTTGCCCCGGCGAAGCGGGATATAAAGGCTGCGACGTTTCAGTTCATCCACCTCGATGCGCTCGCGCTTACCTTTACCTGCGGGGAAGAGCGAGCCGCCCATTGTCTTGTCCAGCGAGCCGTCGACTGCAAGCAGCGCATCCCGCATTTGCTCCACCGACATGCGGACGCGACTGAATCGTGACCATAACCGGTTGCCCGGGTCAGCTTCGCGCGTTGCTTTTGAAGCCTTGCTGCTCATTTGATACGTGCTCGAAAGCAGGATCTCGCGATGCAGAGACTTGATGGACCAGCCGCGTTCCATGAACCGGGCGGCAAGGTAATCAAGAAGCTCGGGGTGCGTCGGCGCCTCTCCCGTTTTGCCCCAGTTGTTGGGAGTGCGCACCAGCCCCTCACCGAAGTGCCCCTGCCAGATGCGGTTCACCATCACACGCGCCGTCAGCGGGTTGTCGCGCCTGGTCAGCCACTCAGCGAGTTGCAGCCGGCCGCTCCCCTTGACCACGCCGGCATCCGCAGAGCCTGACAGTACCACGGGGAAATGTTTGGCAACCCGATCGCCGGGCGAGTTCAGGTTCCCCCGCACGAATACACGCTGGTCGACTGACGGGCCCTCCGTTACGGCACTTGCAAGATCCGGCTTCGGCGGCATAGTGTCGTTCAGCTGCTTCCATTCGGCCCGCAGCAATTGCACACGCGCACTTTCCACGTGTTCCATTGGCCCGCCCGCAAACGTGACAGCAGCGAAGAACGGATCGTCATCCGCCGAAAATTGGGGCCTATCCTGAAGCACTCGATCCTGCAACGACTCCCTGGCATAACGGGTGCGCCAGCTTTCCAAACGCGAGTCCCACTTCGCACCTGTTTTCGTGTACTGCTCCTGGTAGCCCTTCGCCACCGAGCTGATGTTCTCGGCCGTCGCTGCAA
>DASQEG010000509.1:0-3843 GCA_035633775.1 Bryobacteraceae bacterium | reverse complement strand
GGTGGTTCAATCCGGGGGCATTTCGCGTGACCCCCGCGTTTACGCTCGGCGACGCGGCGTTCTACCACGACGATTTCCGTCAGCCAGCCGTCTTCACGGAGAACCTGTCAATCGTGAAGCGGACCACGCTGTTTGAAGCCGACAACAACCCCGTGGTGCTTACGTATCGCGCAGACGCTTTCAACCTGCTCAACCGAACCAACTTCGGAAATGTGGTCGGAATCGTCGGCAATCCAAACTTTGGACGCCCCACGTCCCCGCAGAACAATCCGCGGATCATCACCATGGGCCTGCGGCTCGAGTTCTGATCTCGCTGATGCGTCTGGTTCAGTTGCTTGGAGCCGGGGGCGCCCGGAGGGTAGCAGCAGTCGAAGACGATCGACTGCTGCTGCTCGACGGATGCGCCTCCGTTTGCGAACTTGCTCTCGAGGCTATCGACTCAGGCACGCCGATAGCCGATGTGGCTGCCCGTAAGCGGTCGGAAACCGCGCTGCCGTACGACGCCATCTACGCGGGCACCGATCCTGAGTGGCGTCTGCTTCCGGCCTTCGATCATCCCGATGAGCCCGCACGCTGTCTCGTCAGCGGCACGGGCCTGACGCACCGCAGAAGCGCTGCCAACCGGCAGGCAATGCATGCCGCTGCCGAGCAGATGACGGACAGCATGCGCATGTATCAGTCCGGACTTGAGCGCGGTCGGCCCCAACCGGGCGATGTCGGTGTCGCGCCGGAGTGGTTCTACAAGGGCTCGGGCTCGTCTCTGCGCGCACACAACGAACCCCTGGAAGTTCCGGACTTCGCCGGTGATGGCGGGGAGGAACCCGAGATTGCAGCGGCCTACATTGTCGATCAGCAGGGCCAGCCGTGGCGCGTCGGCATGATGACCGGGAACGAGTTCTCCGACCACATCACGGAAAAAGAGAACTACCTCTACCTTGCTGCTTCCAAGCTTCGCGACTGTTCCGTCGGTCCGGAACTAGTGCTCGATCCCGACTTCTCGGCGGTAAAGGGCCGCGTGACGATCGAACGCGAGGGTGGCACAGTCTGGTCCAGAGACCTGGTTTCCGGTGAGGCGAACATGTGCCACAGCCTCGCGAACATCGAACACCATCACTTCAAGTTCCCTGCCCACCGCAGACCCGGCGACGTGCATATTCACTTCTTTGGTGCCGATGCGTTTAGCTTCGGTGAAGGAGTTCGATTGCAGGACGGCGACGTCATGCAGGTCGAGTGGTTGGGATGCGGACGCCCGCTTCGAAATCCACTGCGGTCCCTCCGTGGGCCGGAATGGCTACGAACGGTAAAGCCAATTTAATAAACGAAACCGATAGAAACACCCATCGTTGTGTCCGTTCGGCAAGGTGTTAGAATCGCCGCGAGGCTCCTCTAATGAATCGATCTGCTTTTATTCTGCTGCTTGCAGTCGCGCCCGCTGCCTTTGCGCAAAATGGGTGGACCCAGCTCTTCAACGGTAAAGATCTGACCGGCTGGAAGATCGGAGGGAACCAGAGCTCCTTCCAGGTAAAAGATGGCGCGATGGTTGCGAACGGTCCTGTCGCGCACGCGTTCTACGACGGTCCGGTGGGCGATCACAACTTCAAGAACTTCGAGCTGATGGTTGACGTGATGACGGCTCCGAACTCAAACGGCGGCGTCTACTTCCACACGGAGTTCCAGGAGAAGGGCTTTCCGAAGAAGGGGTTCGAAGTGCAGGTGAACAACACGCATCGGGACCCGATCAAGAGTGGCAGTCTTTATCACGTGAAGGACATCGGCGCGGATGTCGTCAGCGCCATCACGAAAGACAATGAATGGTTTACCGAGCACATCATCGTCAAGGACAAGACGGTGACCGTGAAGCTCAATGGCAAAGAGGTTGTGACGTGGACACAGCCGGAGGACTGGGGCGGCGGGCGTGAGGGATCGGGTCGCGCGCTCGGCAGCGGCACGATCGCGTTTCAAGGTCACGATCCGAACAGCACCGTCCACTACAAGAACGTCCGCATCAGAATGCTGCCCTAGCGCACGCCTCTTCGAGAAACTGGTGAGAAGGAACGAGGCCCGGAAACATCTCCGGGCCTCTGAACTTAAGCGAACAAGTCTTTACTCTGCCCGCAGAGTGATCATGGGATCGATACGGGACGCACGGGAAGCTGGGAAGTACCCGGCCACAAGCGCCACCGTGACCAGGATCACGATCATTCCCAGATACGTTGCCGGGTCTGCAGCGGTGACACCAAACAGCAGAGCGTCCATGCCCCGCGCCAGCATCCATGAAGCAACCGCGCCGATAGCCACCCCTGCCGCAGCCAGGCGCAAAGTCTGAAGCAACACCTGATTCCGCAGATCGCCCGACGACGCGCCAATCGCCATCCGTATGCCGAACTCCTGTGAGCGTTGGCTGACCGAGTACGCGATGACAGCGTAGATGCCAAGCGATGCAAGGATTAGAGCAAACGCAGAGAATCCGCCCAGCAGCGTCGAGACGAATTTGCGCGGTGAAGCGGCGCGGTCGACCAGGTCTTCGAACAGCCGCCACTCGTTCGCAGCGAGGTTCGGTTGCAGAGGTTTCAAGGTTGCACGGACTGCTGACGAGAGGCTGGAGACGGGCAGTGTACTTCGCACCACGAGCTGCACTGCAGTATTTCCGCGCGCCTGTCGAAGCGGAAGGTAGAACTCACATCCCGCAGTCTGCTCCATTGAGCGATGGCGTACGTCGGCCACGACTCCCACTACGCGACGCGCCGGGACCGTGTTAAAGATTCCTTCAGAGTGCATGAACTTGCCCAGCGGATTCTCGCCCGGCCAGAGAGTACGTGCCAGCGTCTCATTCACAATGACCACAGGTTCAGAGGACATGTTGTCCCGTTCCGAAAAGTTCCGCCCGTCCCGCACCGCAATCCCCGCCGTCTGAAGGTAACCCTCAGTCACCTGGCGAACAAATCCTTCGGGGTACTTCCCGGGTGCAAAGGTCTGCCCCTTTCCGCGGATTGCCCAGCTGCTCGAACCGTCGAGCGGCAGTGTATCGGACAAGCCGGCAGTCAGGATACCTGGCACCTGGCCCACGCGCTGCAGCACCTCAGTGTAGTAGACGCTGCGCCGCGCCTGATCGGGGTATGCCGCACCGGGATCGATACGCAGAGCTGCCACATTCTCCGGCTGAAAGCCAAGGTCTGTGTCCAGCATCTGCATGAAGCTGCGAATCAGCAGCCCCGCGCCGACCAGCAACACGCAGGCGAGCGCGATCTCCGACACCACAAGCCCACCGCGAATCCAGCTCTGTTTCGGCCCCGAGCTGGATCCGCGAGTGGAGTCCTTCAGGGAAGTGTGCAACGTCCTGGTGCGCACTTGCATTGCCGGTATGACGCCAAATAGCACACCTGTGACGCCTGCCACGGCAGCCGTAAACGCCAGTACCGTCGCATCCACTTGAAGGGCTGTCAGGAGTGGGATGCTGAACGTATCAAGGCGTGCCAGAGTCTGGGTCGCAAGGTGCGCCAGCATCAATCCGAGGAGCGCACCGCACCCCGCAAGCACAAGGCTTTCCGTCAGCATCTGCCGAATGAGGCGGCCTCGGCCTGCACCTAAAGCAGCCCGGATCGCGATTTCCTTCTGCCTTCGCGCCATGCGCGCCAACTGCAGATTTGACAGATTGGCGCACACGATCAGCATGACTAGACCGACAGCGCCTGAGAGCACCAGGAGAGCGACTCGAAAGCGACCGCTGACCTGCTGCTGTAATGGCCGACCCCGCGGCCGTAGAGCGTTCCGTTCAGGGTGTGCGCGCTCAATCTGGGTTCCGAGGACGGTCGCCTCGGCCCGCGCAGCCTCGACGCTCACTCC
>DASQEG010000508.1:0-4195 GCA_035633775.1 Bryobacteraceae bacterium | reverse complement strand
GAGGCGCGGAATCGATCGCCACGCTGCAGGATCTGGAGGAACTTCGGCTCAGTAATGCAAAGTTGAGCGAGGCTGCCCTGGCGCGCCTAAAGGCATTGCCGAAGCTGAAGGTGCTGGAGCTGCGGTAGTGCGTGTGTGGTTTTGGGCTTTAGCGGCAGGGCTGGCCGTGTCGGCCGCGGAACCACCCGCCGACCTGGCCAGGCGCCTCGCACTGCGGGAGTCAGCGAGCGAAGCCGAGCGCGCCAACTACGCCTACACACAAACCGTGACGATGGAAGAGTTCGGTGAGCGCGGCAAGGTTGGCGGAGCCTATCGCGAGGTTCGCGAGATTATCTTCTCCCCGGACGGCGAGCGCAGCGAGAAGCTCGTCGGCAGTCCGCAGAACAATCTGCGCCGCCTGATCATGACCCCGGAAGACTTTTCAGACCTGCGCGACATCCAACCGTTGCTGCTGACCACCGAACGCCTGCGCTTGTACGACATTCAGAGCAAGGGCGAGGAAACGCTGGAAAACACCGTCTGTTGGGTCCTTCAGGTGCGTCCGCGGCAGATTCTTTACGGCCAGCGACTGTTCGAGGGCACCTTCTGGGTGGACCAGCGTGACTACTCGATCATCCGCAGTCAGGGCCGCGCGGTGCCGCAGATGCTGAGTTCACGGACGGGCAAGGAGAACCTGTTTCCGTGGTTTACAACGGTGCGCGAGAAGGTTGGCGAGTTCTGGTTCCCCATCTACACCCACGCTGACGACACCCTGCACTTCACGAGCGGTCCCATTCGCATCCGCCTCGCCGTCCGGTACCGCGACTACAAGCGTTTCTCGGCCGAGTCGCGCATCGTACCGTGATGTAGAAACGCGCTGCTGAGCACCGCCAGGGCCGCCGTCGCCGCTGTTTCAGCGCGCAGGACGAAAGGCCCGAGACTCACCGTCGTCCATCCAGCGTCCTTTGCTGATTCGCGCTCGCTGCCCGTCCAACCGCCTTCCGGTCCGATGAACAGGGCAGCGCTCGAGAACCCGCTGATGGCATTCAGCATGGAGGCGCCGGTACGGTCCTCGTCGAGCCATATCCGATGGGTAGCCTCCGTCCGCAGCGCCTGCACAAAGCTGACCGGTCCGGACAAGACAGGCAATCGGTCCCGGCGAGACTGCTGACTCGCTTCGAGCATGATCCGCCGCCATCGCGGCATGCGCTTTCCTGCGGCCACCTCCAGCCCTTTCTCGCTCCGCTCGGCACGAACCAGCCGTACCTCGGTTACGCCGAGCTCAGTGGCCTTTTCGAGCGCGGTTTCGAGGCGCTCGAATTTGATGAGGGAAAGCAGCAACGTGAGGTTCGGGCCTTGGGGCGCGTCGGGCAGTCGCTCCAGCACGCGAAATAGAACCCGGGCCTTGCGCGCCTGCTCAACCTCAGCCACGTAGACATGCTCGTTATCGCTGATCTCGTACTCCTCGCCGGTCTCGACGCGCAAAACCTGGGTGAGGTGCCGTGCCTCTTCGTCCAGCAACTCCGCTGTGCCGCTCTCTACTGCCGGAACGAAGAACCGTCGTCGAGCCATGTCTGATCTCGATGGTACATACTCGACGTAAGCAATGATTTCCTACGTTCGGGGAAGCCTGCTGGAGAAGTCTCCTTCGGCTGTCATCGTCGATGTTGCAGGCGTTGGCTATGAGCTCGCAGTGTCGGTGACCACCTTTTCGCGACTGCCTGAGCCGGGTGCGGAAGTGAAGCTGCGCGTGCATACCCACGTGAGGGAAGACGCGCTCGCTCTCTTTGGCTTCCTTACGGTCAGTGAGAAAGCGCTGTTCGAGAAGCTGATCTCCGTCAGCGGAATCGGCCCGAAGCTCGCGATGTCGGTCCTGTCAGGACTTGCTGCCGAAGAGCTTGTCACCGTCATCCGCGCCGGACAAAGCGACAAGCTGGTGCGCATACCCGGCGTGGGCAAGAAGACCGCTGAGCGCATCGTGCTTGAACTCCGGGACAAGCTGGAAGGTGTCGGAGAGGCACCCGCTCCGACGGCACCGAAAGCCGCAGTCCTCTCGGATCTTGAGCTGGATGTTCTCTCGGCTCTGATGAATCTTGGCTGTCAGCGTCCTGCGGCCGAGAATGCAATCCGCAAAGCGGGTAAATCCGACGACTTCGAAACGCTGTTCCGCCGCTCTCTCGAGCTTGTACGTTAGCTGACCCGCAACCTCCACGCAGCTCCTCGGCGCAGCCGTCGAACAACGTACGCCAATAGCAGGAACCACGTAGAGTACATAAGCATTCGAGTTAGTTTCAACTCCCACCCGCCGTCGTAAACGAATCGGATTGCCCCGGGTGCTGCAGGAGGTTTCTCTAACCGAATTAGTCCGTGCTGATCGCGGCTCAGGACGAGTTGCTTGCCGTCAGCATAAGCGCGCCAGCCCGGATGCCAGGTTATGCGGATCGAGGTGGCGGCACCTGAGGTTGCGGCCGATACTGCGAATTCATTTGCAGTCCGCCAGCGCAACTGACCGGCTGGCTGCACCAGCGCGTCTCCGGTATTCGGCAACCGGCACACGCGGGTATCCTGTTCCATCCAGAGAGTCTCGCAGTTGGCGTGCAGTTCGGGCTTCGCTACTGCCTTCCAGAACTCCGGACTCGCAGGACCCGGTACAGCGTAAGCCGACACGCCGAACTCTCGCAGCAGTGCCAGGCTGGCAGTTACCTCCTCGGGAGTCGTCGCACCCTGCCACGCCGAATTCAAGTTCTGCTGCTCCGGGTTGTAAGCAGTCGACCACGAACTTCCGGCGAACTGCTGTTGCGGTCCGAAGTTGTTCAGCCATTGCGCCAGCGACCCGGGAACAGCAACTCGCGCGTCCGGCATCGTGCGCTGGAAGAACGCCGCAATCCGGCCTTCGATGGTCTGCTGCATGTCGGCGGAATGTACAAGTAGCTTTTCGTACTTGCGGTATTTCACCGTCTGCTCCACCGCGACCGCCAGACCGAGGAGGCACACCGCAGCTTTGACGGGAACAGGCGTACGGCGCAGGAGGGCCTCGATTCCGAAGGCGAGGGCAAGTGCGAGCCCGAGCTCCGCTTCAACCTTGTATCTGCCAGACTGCGGAAGAAACTGCCGCTCGGTCCATATGTAAATCGCAGGGATGCTGAGCATGAGGGTGGCGAAAAGAGCGATGAACGTTCCCCAGGCACCACATCGCCACAATCGCCTGCAACAGGCCCAGGCGAGCGTCGCGGCACAAAGGACGAGTGCGAGAGCTGTGATGCTCGTCAACGACCAGCCATGGCCGTGCGTTTCGGCGGCAGCCCGCATCGAAGAGATCTGGGAGAACGGTAGCCAGCCCGCAATCATGCACCAACCGAGCGCGCCCGCTGCCGTGATCCGTGCCATGCTGGCGAGCGGCTGATTTGCGCCCCAGGCAACCAGAACGCAACAGAGCGTCAGAACAACCGCTGTTGCCCCGAATGCATTCGCTAATACACACAAGCTCATCGAAACGGACGCAAGCAGCCACCACCGCGTGCGTCCGTCTGAAAGTCCGAGCGCCGTGAACAGGACAACCAAAGGGAGGAAGGTCAAGGCTGCTACATGTGGCGCCTCGTCCCAGCTGGCGACCAGATAGAGTCTGCGCGCGTCGCTCCACTGAGCGAGCTTCCAGGCTGCGTCCGGCAGGATCATCTGCGTCGGTGCAGTGAGCGAATACAGCACGCCGGCAGCGAAACTCGCGACTAGTTTTCTGGACAAAACGGCCGCACATACAAACAGAGTCACTGGCGTGAAGCAGTAGAACCATCCCGTGACCCAGCCAAAAGACAACGCTGCGTCGGCTCCCGTCAGCCGGGCATGGAGGGAAGTGAGCGCCGGCACCAGTGGAGCGTACGTCCACTCGAAGGGCATGCCTCCATCCCAGTAGGGCCACCATGAGGGCCAAAGCCAGTGGCGCAGAGTTGCGTGACGCGCCATAGCCGTCCAATACCCGTGCATGGAGTTGGTCTTGCCCGTATGGCCGGAGATAAACAGGTCACGGGCGATGTAAGCGTTCAGCCACAGGAGGCCGAGGGCGAGCAGTACACAGATGAGAATGCGGCGCCAGGTGTGCAAGCTACCTACAGGCTAAGGCTCGGCCAGCTACCCGTAACGGCTTGAGCCAGCAGGGTCAGGGCGAAGGGAACGCAGCAGTTACACAAGCCGGTTTCAGGGTACAATAGCAGCCCAGGAT
>DASQEG010000507.1:0-1758 GCA_035633775.1 Bryobacteraceae bacterium | reverse complement strand
AGCACTGAACCAAGCGTTGCTTGGTACAGCGACCATTTGCGTCAGGAGAACTCGCTCCGGCGCTTCATCCGAACAGCACAGGAGACCGAATGCAGCAAGGTTCCCCGACCGTACATTAACAAACCCGGATTCAATCTCCGGCCCCACACCACCGATCGCGGATCCGTCACTCGCCACACCGAAGGACGTGCTATTACCAGTGACCGTCCATCCTGAACTGTTCCCGACTCAAAGCCCAAACGGGTCAACACATTGACGGGAGTTGCCTCCCCCCTTTGCTGTGACTAATGCCACTATGGTCGCTGCCATCAGCCATGACCCAGACATTCCTACCTCCTTCGAAAGTGGTCTCGAACAATATCACTGTGGATTCGGAGCGCGACCGGTGACCTGCCCCTTTTCGGCGGAGGCGCTCTGGCGTGCAGTTCGCGCGCGGCGAGGAAGCCGGCAGGAAGTGTTGCAACGCGAAGGGCAGCCGCGAATCCGTACGGTTGGCACTAACAGAGCAGTTCAGGCGATGCCCAGAAGCGGACCGAAGACCCATGCCTGACCGTGCCGGTTATGGCGGGCTGTCTCGAGCACCTGCCCCTTTCTGATCATCTGCACCGCTTCACTTCCCTCAATCACATTCCACGCTGTCGCTGCCGTCCTCGGTCCCTGCATGGCACGCAGGCGCCGTTTGACGTAGTACGGTCAAAAAAAACTCGAAGCCGGTTTCGAATCAGCGACCTGAGAAGATGCAGACTGGATGAAAAGCTGCCAAGTGGCCCGTTTGCTGGCGTACGTAACGGGGCTGGTCAATCAGGAGCTGCTGCTTCAGGTCGAATATCTTGTCGCGGAGAACCGGATCCTAAGGGCACATGCACCAGCTCGGCTGCGGCTCTCCAATGAGCAGCGCTCCACTTTGGCCGAAATTGGCAAGAGGCTTGGGCGGAAGGGACTGGCGAAAGTCGCCCTGATCGCCAAACCCGAGACGATCCTCAGCTGGTTCAGGAAACTGGTAGCACAGGAGTTCGATGGTTCGAGGTATCGCTCATGCCCGGGCCGGCCGAGGATTGACGCCGAAGTGGAGGCGCTGATTGTGCAAATGGCCCGCGAGAACTCCGGCTGGGGCTATGACCGGATCGCCGGTGCTTTAGCCAATCTCGGCCACGAGGTCTCCGATCAGACCGTCGGGAATGTTCTGCGGCGGCATGGAATCGCGCCGGCTCCGAAGCGCAGCCAGACGACCGCGTGGAAGGACTTCATCGCTTCGCACATGGCGGTCCTGGCAGGCACCGATTTCTTCACGGCCGAGGTACTCACCTGGCGAGGTCTGGCCACGTACTATGTTTTGTTTGTCATCCTGCTGGAAACAAGACGGGTGACGCTGGCCGGCATCATCCGGCACTCTACGAAAGAGTGGATGCAACAAATGGCTCGTAATTTGACGGACGCCGAAGGCGGAGCCCTTCGGGCAAGTTCGTCCTTGACTCAGTTCCCGCCGGCAAGCACAACCTGCTGATCGCGGGAGGCGGGTCGTTCCTCAGCAGAAAGAAGTGGAGGTCATGCCGGACAGCACTGCAGAGGTTCAAGTAGAACTCGAAACCCTGCAGACGACTGTCGAAGTGAACGCGAGCCTGAAGGAATACCCGGTTGAGCAGACGTCTGTTGCGACTCGCACGAGCGTTCGGCTGCTGGATTGCCGCAGTCCGTACAAGTGTTCCCGAACCAGTTGATCGAAGATCGCGCGATCGTTGAGGGCAACGAGCTGTTTCG
>DASQEG010000506.1:0-4923 GCA_035633775.1 Bryobacteraceae bacterium | reverse complement strand
CCACCAGTGGGAAGTGCCGATCGGGGCCAGGGTCCACGCCTTGCGCAGCGTGGACCTGCCCGTGTCTTCGTCTGCCATCCGGGCGGCTCTCGCCCGGGGCGAACGTCCGCCGGAACTCCCGCTCGCCGTGTTCGACTATATTCAGGCCAACAGCTTGTACGGGTTCGGCAGCTTGAGGCCCTGATTGGGGGGCCAGTGGCCGTCCCCGGGACTCTACTGCAGCACCTGGAGAGGGCCAGCGGCCCGTTCAGGCTTAGCACTTGAGGGGACCTGCAGATCCGGCCGGGGATCTGCCAGGAACAGCCGGTGCGTTACTTTGGCAATGCGTCTGGCCCAGGCAGTTGCCCGCTCCCGGCGTGCACTGTCGGTGGCGATCCCAGTACTTGCATACATCTGGCGATACAACTTGGAAACGAACACAAACGCGAGCCGAGCCTTGATGTTGGTCGCGCATCGCGAACGCTTCCAGATCTGTGGGAGGCTGTAGAAGTTGTCCCAGACACCCTGTGTTCTGGCGCGCAACTCCTCCGAGCTCATAGTCGGGTGGGGCATGAACATCTTCGGCCGCTGATCCGGCGGAATGAGCCAGTAACGCGTGATCGGAACGCCGGCGACGGTCGGTGGAGTGTCACCGAGCGACTTCTCCCATCGCTCAAAGTCCACGGTTCCGCAGAAAGGCGTAAGCATTACGAACTGGGCAAACGTCAGCCGGGAACGACGGGCGAGTTCCTCAGTCGCGGCAAAGGTATCGGCCCGGTCCGTGGGCAGGCCGAAGATAAACGACCCAAGAACATGGACTCCGTGCTCCTCAAAAAGCCGCAGGCGCTCCACCAGGCCTTCGCCTGCGAGGTTGAAGTCCTTAAAGACTGCTTTCAGGCCTTCCTTCGTCACAGCCTCGACTCCGACGAGCGCACCTTTGATCCGGGCCTTTTTCATCGCAATGAGGAACTCCGGATCTTCGGCTGCCTCCATCGTGATCTGAGTGAAGAAAACCATATCGGACGGCAGTTCGGCCAGACGCTCCATCAGCTCGAAGCGCTCGGCCCGCATCGCTTGGAGGCGCGAAACAAGACCCTGGTTGTTTTGGCGCTCCGCAAGCCTGATGTCCGTCAGGGACACAGGGTAGAAGTTGTCGTCGGCGAGTGCAATGAAGCGGAACCCGATACGTCGAAGCTGAACAAGTTCTTCAACAACGGCGTCCGTTGTCCGCTGCCTGGGGCGCTGGCCATCGGTACGCCAGACGGAGCAGAAGGAGCAGTGCTTGGCGCAGCCGCGCACGGTTTGCACCGAAGCCCACATGTAGTCCGCCCGGTTCAACAGATCCCACCTTGCAGCCTTGAATCGGTCGCCTTCAACTCGGCCCCCGTCGTAAACCCGTTGTACGCTTCCGCGCGCATAGTCGGTGAGAACCTGGCCCCACGCGATGTCGCCGTCCCCGCGAACGACGCAATTGGCTGCCCCGTACTCAAACGGCTCATCAGGGTACAGGCTCGGGTGAATGCCGCCGAAAACGACGAAAGCTCCCCTTTCGCTGGCTGCGCGGCCCATCGCGTAGCCCCGAAGTGCGTTGCCGGTGTGAATACCGATACCAACGACATCACCGGGTTGAATGACGGCGGGGTCGAGCTGCCGCACCGTCTCGTCCCAGATCTTCGGATCGCCAAACTCTTGCGGGGTGGCCGCAGCCAGTACGAACAGCCATCGGGGCGTGATCACCGCTGTGCCGAACGCGGTGTCGCTTGGATTAATCAGGTGAACTTGCAAATAGATCCTCTGTTGGAGCTCAGCCGGTACCTGGAAATCAGACTGCCCGCTGCCCGTTGTAATTGTAAGCAAACTCGGGGCATCACTGGGTCCGGGGCGTCAGGCGCACCACAGACGTCGTCAATTCCCGAATGTTCAAACAGCTTAGGGGCCCACCAGCGGCAATCCCAGCCGGCTCAAAAACTGCGATCAGTGTCGTGACAGCAGCGCTTCCAGCTTCGATCCTTGCAGCACCATCGTTTCGGTGCGCTCCGGGCCGACGGAGACGCAGCCGACCTCCACACCCGAACGGTCCTCGAGAAATTTCACGTAATCCTGCGCCTGAGGCGGCAGCTTGCCAAAGTCCGAGATGCCGTGCGTTGACCTCTGCCAGCCCGGAAGGCTTTGGTAAACCGGCTGCAAGCGTTCCAATCCCTGGCTGGTCGCGGGCATCTCGTCCACGGCCTTTCCGTCCAGCTGGTAGCCTGTGCAGACCGGTATCTCGGCAAGTGTGTCCAGCACGTCCAGCTTGGTCAGGATCAGACTGTCGAAGCCGTTCACCATGGCCGTGTACCGAAGCAGTGGAACGTCGAACCACCCGCAGCGCCTCGGACGGCCCGTGACGGAACCGAACTCTTTCCCGGCTTTGCGAATCATCTCGCCCGCTTCGCCATGGTCCTCGGAAGGAAACGGACCCGCACCGACTCGGGTGATGTAAGCTTTCGAGACGCCGATGACGCCGTCGATCGCGGTTGGCGGAATGCCCGATCCGGTGCATGCGCCGCCTGCCGTTGCACTCGACGACGTAACGAATGGGTACGTGCCGTGATCGACGTCCAGCATCGTGCCCTGTGCACCCTCGAAAAGGACGCTCCTGCCCTCCTGCATGGCCCGGTTCAGCACGTAGCAGGTGTCCCGCACCAGCGGAGCGATTCGGGCGGCGAACTCCCTGTACTGCTGTTCGATCTGCTTGAAATCCAGATCGTGTCCGATGCCGAACGCGGCCGCGACGGTCGCCTTGTCCGCCGAGAGATTGCTGTAGAGCGCATCGAAGCTCTCGCGGTCAAGCAAATCGGCGATCCGGATGCCGCGGCGGCCAATCTTGTCTTCATATGCCGGCCCGATTCCGCGTGAGGTGGTGCCGATCGCCACACGATCTTCCCGGTTCTCGGAAATCCGCTCGGCCAGGCGGTGAAAGGGGAAGATGACATGCGCGCGGTTGCTGATCGCGAGTTGGGATGCCACATCCACTCCCGCGGCTGTCAGCGTGTCCATCTCTTCGATCAGCGCGGCGGGGTCGATTACAACGCCGTTTCCGATAATCGCCTGCACGCCCTTGCGCAGGATCCCGCTCGGGATCAGCTTGAGAACATACTTGCGGTCGCCTATATAAACCGTGTGCCCGGCGTTGTGCCCGCCCTGGTACCGCGCGACGATGTCGAAGTGTTCGGAGAAAAGGTCGACCATCTTGCCTTTTCCCTCATCGCCCCACTGGGCGCCGAGTACGATCAGATTGCTCATGTCAGGATATGTGGCGGCGCAGGCGCGCGCACGCAGGCTGCCACGCACAAAAACACCGGAATTTGTCATTGTATCGCGTGGCTTTGCGCGGCGTTGCCTATGGTACGCTTGAAACCAATGCGCCTGGCGGACATCTTTGTCTCGCTCGGTGAGCCCGCGTTTCAGCAGCTCATACGCACCGTCTCCATCGGCAAGCTG
Source organism: Bryobacteraceae bacterium (assembly GCA_035633775.1). Taxonomy (GTDB): domain Bacteria; phylum Acidobacteriota; class Terriglobia; order Bryobacterales; family Bryobacteraceae; genus JAWXCM01. Next base: position 1,461 of record DASQEG010000506.1, on the reverse strand, counting down.
AAAACGTATCAGCTCTTCGAGCGGGTGAAACTGCGTTTCCACCTCTCCAAACTGAACAGCGACACATTGCGTAAAGCCTCTCCGCGTCTGTACGGCCGGATCGCTGAGGGCGACGAGGAGTTCGCCACCGACGTCGCGCAGGTGGTGCTGGTCTCGCATCTGGACATGATCAAGGAAGTACTCGACTCGGTCCAGATCCCTCACGAGGACGGCTTCTTTGCCAAAGATCTGGACGCGAGCGGAAAGCTCACCGAAGGTTGGGAGCAGCGCATATACGAGCAGTTCCGCAGTAAGTATCCCGAGCCTGTGCTGGTCTTCTATATCAACCACCTTGCGCATGAACTGCTGAAGGCCGATCGCGTCTTCCAGCCCGCTGTTCCGGCGGGTACGTAGGCTTCTCGCTGAATGCTTTCCGAACAGATCGTCAGAGTGCAGGGTGAGGCGCTGGCGCGCATCCGCGCAGCTGCCACCCCTGAGGAACTGGAGTCCGCGCGCATTGAGTACCTGGGCCGCAAAGGCGCGATCACCGGGTTGGGACGCGAACTCCCCAGGCTTTCATCCGAAGAGAAGGCTGCCGCCGGTAAGGCGCTGAACGACGCGAGAACTGCACTGGAGGCTGCTTTCGACAGCCGGAAGACCAGCTTCGACGCAACTGCTCTCCAGGCTCGCCTCGAAAGCGAATGGGTTGACCTGACGCTGCCCGCACGGGGTCTGCTGCCCGGCAGCCTGCATCCGCTCAGCCGCATTCAGCGCGAAATCGAGCAGGTGTTCACGTCCATGGGCTTCACCGTGGTGGAAGGACCGGAGGTTGAGACCGAGTGGAACAACTTCGACGCGCTCAACATCCCTCCAGATCATCCGGCTCGCGACATGCAGGATACGTTCTGGCTGCAGGGTGGGCACGTTCTCCGCACACACACATCACCAGTGCAGATCCGTGGCATGCAGACGCTTGGTCCACCGCTGCGCATGATCGCTCCCGGCCGCGTCTTTCGTAACGAAGAGGTGGACCCCTCACACGAGCACACCTTCTACCAGCTCGAAGGCATGATGGTGGACCGTGACGTATCGATCGCGCACATGCTTTACTTCATGAAAACGCTGCTGACCGCAGTGTTCGGGCGTGAAGTCACGGTGCGCCTCAGGCCCGGCTACTTCCCGTTCGTCGAACCCGGCTTTGAGCTGGACATCCAGTGCCTGATCTGCAACGGCCCGGGATGCCCTGTATGCAAGCACAGCGGCTGGGTGGAATTGCTGCCCTGCGGACTCGTGCATCCGAACGTCCTGCGGTCCGGCGGCATCGATCCCGAGCAATGGAATGGCTTCGCCTTCGGCCTCGGCCTGACGCGTCTCGTGATGATGCGATACGCCATTGACGACATCAGGCTGCTGCAGGGCGGCGATCTTCGATTTATACGCCAGTTCTGAGAGGAACCTACGTAAGTGACCTGTTCGTACAAC
>DASQEG010000505.1:0-8838 GCA_035633775.1 Bryobacteraceae bacterium | reverse complement strand
ACTCGACCATTCGCCCTTCCTCATCCACCGTGAGTTCCACCAGCATCTCCGCGCCGTCGTACGCAAGCGGCAGCGAGCTCTTGATCGAGGCACCGGTGTAGAGGCCGGTCGGGATGTCGGCCGGGGAAACGGGCGCTGAACGAAGAGCCAAACTCGGCGACAGCAGGCCGAAAAGGATCATTGCTGAAGCAAAGCCTCCGGCCGTCGGCAGAGCAGGGGGCTGCATCGCTGTAGTGATCCAGCGCGTCACCGGCCGGATCATCTCCGCAAGGCGGTTGCCCGTGGTCTCACGGCGGCGACTAGCCTCCCGCGAAGCAATAACCTCCAGCTTCAACTTCAAATCCGCAGGTGCCACACGCTCGGGCATGCTCCGCAGAGCTGGCCGGACGTGGCGAACTTCAAATTCTCCGGATCCGCGGACACCGTGCCGCGAGCCCGAACCCGATGCGCTGTATGAGTCGGAGCGGATCATGCGTGTCTTCACCTCGCCGGTTGAGGAGACCAGTTCAGAGCCGGTTCCGGCTTCAGCCGGCTCGCTACTTCTTTTCGGAGTGCCTCCCGCCCTCGCAGGATGCGGGACTTCACGGTCCCGAGTGACACACCGAGTACCTCAGCGATCTCCTCGTAGCTGAGGTCCTCAATGTCTCGAAGCACCACGGCGGCCCGAAACGCGGGATTCACATCCTGCAGCGCCTCTTCAATCAGCGCGTGGGTCTCGTGGTCCGCGACCAAGTCAAAAGCGGAGCGTCCGGGATCCGGAAGCACGTCCCGGAAGCACAAGCTGCTGCCGTCCTCATGCTCCAAACCGATCTCCTGCCGTTTGTGCCGCGTGAACCACCGCCTGTGGTTCCATGCTTCGTTGTATGCAATGCGGTAGATCCAGGTCTTGAGACTGCTGTTGCCCCGGAACGAACCGACACTGCGGAACACCTTGATGAAGACTTCCTGCACCACGTCGGACGCGTCCGAAGGATCGTCCAGAAGGCGGTACACAAGGTTATAGACCGGCTGCTGGAAGCGTGCAATAAGAGTCTCGTACGAGGCCTCATCGCCCGCTCTGAGACCCTCGACCAGGCAGCTATCGTCGTCGTGCAGCTCCGCTGGAGCGAGATCGCCTGGACAGATGCCGAGAATGTCCATACCAGTCAGGGTTTCCGCCACGGTTTCCACCCGTGATTCTATCTCCATTCTTCAGACACCGGCAGGCGCTTCCAGGTTCCCGAACAGTTCGCGTACGCTCGAAGGATGCTGCTCGCCGAACTGGTGCAGGTGTCCCAAAGCGTTGCAGGCACATCGAGGCGTACAGAAAAGGTGAGGCTTCTTGCGGACTTTCTGGCGCGCCTCGAGCCTGCCGAGATCCCGCCCGCCACGGCGTTTCTGTCGGGGCAGACACTCCAGCGTAAGAGCGGTCTGGGGTACGCCACCCTGCGCAACGTGTCCGGCGACCCGGCAAAAGAAAGCCGGCTGACTATTCTCGATGTCGACCGTACTCTGGCCGAAATCGCCGCGGCCGGCGGTAAGGGCGGTAGTGCCCGACGGCTGGAACTGGCACGTGATCTGTACGCGCGCGCCACCGGACCGGAGCAGCAGCTGCTGACCGGGCTGCTCACGGGTGAACTGCGGCAGGGTGCGCTGGAAGGCATCATGATCGATGCCGTCTCTGCTGCGGCACGAACCGAAAGCGATCGCGTGCGGCGCGCGGTCATGCTGGCCGGTGAGATCCCCTCGGTCGCTTACCGCCTGCTCACAGGCGGCCCTGAGAGCTTGGCCGAGTGGGATGTCCGCCTGTTCCGCCCGGTCCAGCCGATGCTGGCGCAGACAGCAGATGACGTCGAAGACGCGATTGCCACCCTGGGCGAGGCTGCACTGGAGTACAAGTTCGACGGGGCTCGTGTGCAGGTTCACAAAGATGGTGACGAGGTTCGGGTCTTCACGCGCAGTTTGAACGAGGTCAGCGGAGCCGTGCCAGAGGTGGTGCAGGTTGTGCGTGCCATGCCCGCGCGCCAGCTTATTCTCGACGGCGAAGTGCTGAGCCTTGCTGAGGACGGCAGGCCGCAGCCATTCCAGGTCACGATGCGGCGTTTCGGTCGCCGACTGAATGTGGAGCAGCTGCAGGCCGAGTTGCCGCTGACCCCGGTCTGGTTCGATCTGATCTACCTCGATGGTGAGTCACTGCTCGACGAGGTACAACGCCGCAGATTCGACTCACTGCGCGAAATCGCCGGCCCCGAGTCGCTGGTTCCGCACCTGGTTACTTCAGACCCTGAGCGCGCCCGAGCTTTCGCTGAGCAGGCGCTGAATGCCGGACATGAAGGCGTGATGGCCAAGTCACCCGATTCGAAGTACGCCGCGGGAGCGCGGGGTGCAAGCTGGCTGAAGGTGAAGCAGGCCCGGACGCTCGATCTCGTGATCCTTGCGGCGGAGTGGGGGAACGGACGGCGTCAGGGCTGGCTCAGCAACCTGCATCTGGGCGCGCGAGACACGGCTCGCGGCGGATACGCCATGCTCGGGAAGACGTTTAAGGGACTGACGGATGAGATGCTGGCGTGGCAGACGCAGCGGCTGCTCGACCTTGAGGTCGCAAGAGACCGGTATGTAGTGCACGTCCGTCCGGAACTCGTGGCGGAAATAGCCTTTAACGAGATTCAGGCAAGCTCGCGTTACCCGAGCGGGCTTGCGCTCCGGTTTGCGCGCGTCAAGCGTTATCGGCCGGACAAGACCGCTGATAGTGCGGACACTTTCGAGACAGTGCAGAGTCTGGCCGCGGCGGGCGGCATTATGATTGATTAGCCATGAACATGAATCGCCGTTCGTTCCTCATCGGCGGGAGTATGCTGACTCCCGCCGTGCGAGCCGCCGCTGCATCGGGCGGCCGCATCGTCTACACGGGCACATACACGGGACCGGAAAGCAAAGGCATCTACATGTTCCGGTTTGCGGACGGCACAGCGTCGGAACCAGAGCTCGCCGGTGAGGTTCAGAACCCGTCGTTTCTCGCCATTCATCCCAACCGCAAGCTGGTGTATTCCGTCGGCGAGATCCAAGGCGGCACGGTTTCTGCGTTCTCGGTCGATCGGGCATCGGGCAAGCTGACGGCGTTGAATTCCCAGCCGTCAGGCGGGGCAGGTCCTTGCTACGTCAGCGTGGACAGGACGGGGAAGAACGTGCTCGTGGCGAACTATGGCGGCGGCAGTGTGGCTGTGCTGCCGGTCGACCCGAAAGACGGTAAGCTCGGAGAGCGGACAGCGCTGGTGGAACACAAGGGCATGGGGCCGACCAAGCGTCAGGACAAGCCCTACGCACATTGCATCAAGCTGTCACCGGACAATCGGTTCGCGCTTGTTGCGGACCTCGGCATCGATCAGGTGCTGGTCTATCGATTCGATCCCAGCGCGGGAACCCTGCAGCTCTCCGCGGAAGCGAAGCTGAAGCCCGGAGCTGGGCCGCGCCACTTCGCGTTTCATCCGAAGAATCGAATGGTGTACGTAAACGGTGAAATGGATTCGACGGTCACGGCTTACGCCTGGGACAACGGCACGCTTCTGGAGCGTGGCGTTGTGTCAACACTGCCGGCAGACTTTAAGGACCAGAACAGTACGGCTGAGATTGTCGTCCATCCGACCGGCAAGTGGGTGTACGTTTCCAATCGCGGACACGACAGCATCGCCGTATTCGCAGTGGAGCGCGACGGCAAACTGAGTCCACGAGGGCACACGCCCACCGGCGGCCAGACGCCCCGGAACTTCGTTGTCGATCCGACAGGAAAGTACCTGCTCGCCGCTAACCAGAAGACCGGCAACATAAACACCTTTCGTATCGACCCAGGTCAGGGCACGCTCTCAGCAGCGGGTTCACCGATCCGCGTGGCTTCGCCGGTCTGCCTGCGCTTCCTCTAATAGGCAAGGGGAGCGCACGGCAGGCGCGCCTATAATGGATTGACCTCATGCCCAACGACATCGGGAATTACGTACGCGAAAACGAAGGCCGCCTGCTCGATGAGCTGAAAACCTTCCTGCGCATTCCCAGCATCAGCACTCTTCCGGAGAACAAGGCTGACGTTGAACGTGCCGCTTCGTTCACCGCTGAGGCGCTGTCGGACGCGGGCATGGAGAACGTCGAGATCATCCCGACCGATGGTCATCCGCTCGTCTACGCAGACTGGCTGCACGCTCCTGGCAAACCGACGGTTTTGATGTACGGGCACTACGATGTCCAGCCGCCCGATCCGATGGATTTGTGGCACACCCCTCCTTTCGAGCCGACAGTGCGCGACGGCAACATCTATGCGCGGGGATCGGCTGACGACAAGGGCCAGTTCTACATGCATATCAAGGCAGTCGAGGCTCTCGGCGCCTTGCGTGGAAAGCTGCCGATTAATGTCAAATTTCTGATCGAGGGCGAAGAAGAGATCGGCGGCGCGTCGATTGCAAAGTACGTGCCACAGCACAGGGACAAGCTGAAGGCAGATGTCGCCCTGGTCTCCGACACAGCACTTTATGCCGAAGGCATCCCGACCCTGTGCATCGGTCTTCGAGGCCTCGTCTATACCGAACTTGAGTGCACGGGGCCCGCGCGTGACCTTCACTCCGGGCGTTATGGGGGCGCCTCCCCGAACGCAGTCTACGGCCTTGTGGAGCTGTTGGCGAAGGCCAAAGATACGTACGGGACTATCCTGATTCCGGGCTACTACGACGATGTCGCGGAGCCCGCACCGGCTGAGCTGGACAGCTGGCGCAGCCTGCCTTTCAACGAAGGCGAGTTCCTAGAGAAGGAAGTTGGATCAACAGGCCTGACCGGTGAAGAGAATCGTATGGTGCTGGAGCGCGTCTGGTCGCGTCCCACGCTCGAAGTACACGGCGTTGCCGGCGGCTTCAGCGGTGCCGGTGCCAAGACGGTGATCCCCGCAAAGGCCACAGCAAAAGTCAGCTTCCGCCTCGTACCAAACCAGACTGTCGAGCGCGTCGTCGAGTCATGGAAAAGGTTCGTTGCTGACAACACTCCAGCGGGCTGCCGCATGGAGGTGAAGGTGCTTAGCGGTGCTCCGGCGGTTGTCGTGAATCCTGATCACCCGGCCATCTCGGTAGCGGCGCGTGCCTTTGCCGATGTGCTCGGCCGTGAGACAGTTTTCATTCGTTCCGGCGGCTCAATACCGATTGTCGGTGAGTTTGCAAAGCACCTCGGCATTCCGACCATTCTGATGGGCTTCGGCCTGCCGGATGACGGACTGCATTCTCCGAATGAGAAATACAAGCTCACCAACTACTACACAGGCATCCAAACCGTAGCCCAGTTCCTGGAACTCTACGGTCAGTCCTCTTAACTTTCATCTTGCCCGAGACTCCCACGGGAAGCGCTGCACCGGCCGACAACGTTGTACGTTCGGCGGGCGTCGTTTCGCTTGCCGTATTCTCCAGCCGCATCACTGGTTTGGTCCGGGAGCAGGTGTTTGCCGCCATGTTTGGCGCCGGCCAGATCTTTGACGCCTTCCGCATCGCCTTCCTCATTCCGAATCTGACGCGAGACCTGTTTGCTGAGGGCGCACTGTCGTCGGCCTTCGTTCCGGTCTTCACAGAGTACCTGTCGACGAAGAGCCGCGAAGAAGCGGCTCGGCTGGCCAACCTCGTTGCAAGCGCCATTGTGGTGATCGTCGGCTCTTTGTGCCTGCTGGGTGCAATCTTCAGTCCTCAACTCGTGATGCTGATCGCGTCGGGCTTTGTTAACGATCCGGAGAAGTTTCAGATGGCCGTCACGATGACGCGCATCATGTTTCCGTTTCTCCTGCTGGTCGCTCTTGCCGCACAGGCGATGGGGATCCTGAATGCGTGTGGGCGGTTCGGCGTGCCCGCGACCGCCTCCACAATGTTCAACATCATCTCACTGCTTGCCGGACTGACTCTGGGCAAGGTGCTTGGTCCTTTCATCGGGCTGTCCGACATCTATGGCATGGCATGGGGGGTTGTGGTCGGCGGCGCTGCTCAACTGCTGTGGCAACTGCCCGCTCTCCGTGCCGCGGGCTTCAGTTTTAGTCCTTCCCTCGACTGGTCGCATCCCGGACTGCGCCGAATTCTGCTGCTGATGGGGCCGGCAATCATCGGCAATGCTGCCGTGCAGATCAATGTCAGCGTGAACACGAACTTCGCATCACGCCTGGGCGACGGGCCTGTGAGCTGGCTCAACTACGCTTTCCGGTTCATGCAACTGCCCATAGGCATATTCGGATACGCAATCGCGTCGGCTACGCTGCCCTCGATCTCACGGAGTGCCGCAGCTCGGGACTTCGAGACGTTCCGGCAGACCCTGTCGCGTTCGCTGGGAATGGTGTTTCTGCTCACCGTTCCTTCGGCAATTGGGCTTGCTGTTCTCGGTGAAGTAATCGTCGGAGCCATTTACGAGTACGCTGCTTTCACTGCGGAAGACACTCGCGCGACGGCGCAGGCCCTCAGTTGCTACGCCATCGGACTCGCCGGATACGCAGCGGTCAAGGTGCTGAACCCGGCCTTCTACGCCCTCGGCGATTCACGGACCCCAATGGCCATCAGCATCGGTTCCGTTGCGATCAACGCTGCGGTTGCCGTCGTGGCAGTTACGCTCGCCGGGCTCGGCCACGCAGGACTGGCACTCTCCACCTCAAGCGTCGCGGTGTTCAGTGCTGTGGCGCTGTTCATCATCATGCGCAATCGGATCGGCGGCATTTACGGACGCAACCTGTGGCGCAGCTTCTCGAAGGTCGCGATCGCTTCGGTGGTCATGGGAGCCGTGGTCTACGTAGTGACTCACGGGCTCAGCAACCTGCTCGGAACGGGGAAGATCGCCCGGCTGCTGAACCTCGCCGTCACCATCTCGGCGGGCATGGCAGTCCTGTACTTTGCCTGCCGCCTGTTGAAAGTTCCCGAACTGGAAGCTGCGGTTAGTTCACTCGCCGGGCCTCTCAGGCGCCGGCTACCGTACCTCCGGTCTCGTCCGTCCTGATAAGCTTGGGGTACATGAAGGCCCAAATCGAAGCCGTGTTGCAGGTTCAGCGGCTCGACGTCCGTGCGGCGGAACTACGCAAGGAGATCACCGCCCTTCCCAAACGCGTAGCAGAAATCGAGAAGAAGCTGGAGACGCACACCAAACGTCTCGAAGCGGACCGCGTCGCGCTGGCAGCGAACCAGAAAAAGCGCAAGGGTCTCGAAGATGAGGTCAAGACACACGAGGCAAAGATCTCGAAGCTCAACGACCAAACGCTGCACGCCAAGACGAACGACCAGTACCGCGCGTTCCAGAACGAAATCGGATGGTGCCGCGACGAGATCCGGAAGTGCGAGGATTCGATCCTTGAGCTTATGGGTGAATCGGAAGCGCTCGATGCCGCCGTGAAGGAGGCCGAGAAAGCAATCGCCCTCGAGAAACAGGCAGTTGAGCGGGAGAAGAACGACGCTCGCCAGCTCACAACCGATGACCAGGCCGCCCTGACGAGAATCGCTGAAGAACGGAAGCAGCTGGAAGCGACCATCGACAAAACGGTTCTGAGCAAATATGAGCATGTCCGCAAGCGCTGGGGTGGGACCGGCGTCGCCAATGCCACCGACGGCCGCTGCGATGCCTGCCACATTGGGCTGCGCCCGCAACACTTTCAGGAGCTCAAGCGCGGCGACAAGGTGATGACCTGCGAGAGCTGCGGACGGATTCTGTATTACAACCCTCCCATCAGCCTTGAGCACGAACTCCATCAGAAAGTCTGATCGTCGCTAAGAACCTCACCTTACCTCAGGGCGGTTGTCTCGCGAGCGCGCTCGTCGTTTGTGCCTAAACGCCTGATCTGCTCACCCTTTCATGCGGGATCTGTCGCCGCGAGCAGACCGGCCTTCGACGCTCGACGCATCGGCCCACAGTGCACGCCAGGCTGGAACCACGTCTCAGAACGAGAGTCGCAGTCCCATCTGCACCTGCCGGTTCGGTCCGATCGTGGATGTAATGCGCCCGGCAGCCGGATTGCCGATCACCGCGTTCGGGATGTCGAATTGCGGCGTGTTGAACAGATTGAAGAACTCCGCCCGGTACTGCAGACGCCATCTCTCGCTCGCGACGAAGTCCTTGAACATCGACCAGTCAAAGTTCACGCGCCCCGGTCCCCGCAAAATGTTGCGGCCGGCGTTGCCGAATGTGTAGAGAGCCGGAACGCCCCACGCTGCATTCGGTGTGTTGAACGAGGTATCAAACCAGAGAAATGGATCCTGATTCTCGATCTCTCCCGATCTAAGCCGGTCTGGACGGCTGCCGCCGGCGTTGGACACCGACGTTTGCAGAGTTGGCGTGAACGGTAAGCCCGTCTGCGCCGTGAAGATCAGGTTGGTGTCCCAGCCCCCGGCGATGATGTTCAGCGCGCGGTTGCCGAGGTCCAGAGAGCGTCCTTTGCCGATGGGCAGCGCCCAGTTGAGAGCAGTTGTGAAGCGATGGCGAATGTCGAAACCGGAGTCGCCGCGATCGCATTGACGGCACCGGCGGTCCTGCGGAATGGGGCCATTCTCGGCTCCGCCGAACGCATTCGCCACGTCGTCAATCGAGTGCGACCAGGTATAGGAGGAGACGAATCCTATACCAGCAAAGCGTCGTTCCAGCGATGCCTGGAGGGAATTGTAATTGGACTTCCCGTCGAACGTGAGGTACGTCACGTCGGTAACGCCGGGGGCAATTCCAAACAGCGGCCGGCGCGGGTTGTTGGCCCCCGGTCCCGGCACGGGCTGATTGTAATTCCACGGCATGTCGAGACGACGGCCGAGATTACCCACGAATCCGACTTTGGCGATCAAAGCTGCGGGGAACTGTTGCTGAAGTTGCAGGTTGTACTGCTGAACG
>DASQEG010000504.1:0-3939 GCA_035633775.1 Bryobacteraceae bacterium | reverse complement strand
CGGCGGCCTTGATTTCCATCTCCACCCGTGCCTCAATGTCTGCCTGTTGAGGAGTGGGTAGCTTCAGGAGCGGCTCCGCGTTACCCGTTTTGCCGTCGAGGCCCTTCTCCTCGACATTGTTGAAGAACGCGAAGAAGCTGTAGTAGTCCTTGTGTGAGATGGGATCGTACTTGTGGGTGTGGCAGCGTGCGCACCCCATCGTGAGCCCCATCCATGCGGTCGAGGTAGTCTCTGCTCGATCGGCAACGTACTCGACCAGGTATTCCTCAGGTATCGCGCCACCCTCGAAATTGATCATGTGGTTGCGATTGAAGCCGCTGGCAATCTTGCCTTCGGTCCCCGCATCAGGCAGCAGGTCGCCTGCCAGTTGCATCGTCGTGAAGCGGTCGAAGGGCAGGTTGCGATTGAACGCATCCACCACCCAGTCCCGCCACGGCCACATGTCACGATGGCTGTCGATGTGGTAACCGTGCGTGTCCGCGTACCGAGCCACGTCCAGCCAGTCCATTGCCATGCGCTCTCCATACTGCGGAGAGGCGAGCAAGCGATCGACCTGCTTTTCGTAGGCATCCGGCGACCGGTCGCGAAGGAAGGCGTTGACCTGCTCGGGCGTGGGAGGCAGACCCGTCAAATCGAAGCTCAGGCGGCGAAGCAGCGTTCGTCGCTCCGCTTCTCTGGTGGGTGTGAGACCCTCTTTAGCCAGCCGCGCATCGATGAAACGGTCGATCGGATGCGTTGCCTTGCCCGCAGGCAACTCAGGTCGCTTCGGGACTTCGAAGGCCCAATGAGTTTGCCATTTCGCGCCCTGCTCTATCCAGGTTCGCAGAACGCCAATTTCTTTCGCCGTCAGCTGGCGTCGAAACGCCTGAGGCGGCATGCGGCGGGCCGGCTGCTCATGCTCAATGCGCTGTAAAATCAGGCTCTTGGCAGGATCGCCGGGGACGACCAGCTTGCCACGCTTCGTCTCGCCCAGAGCTCCCTCACGGGTATCCAGGCGAATGCCTGCCATACGCCGCTGATCGTCAGGACCGTGGCACTGGAAACACGCGTCGGAAAGGATCGGGCGCACATCGCGGCTGAAGTCCACGTCGGCGAGGCACAGGATCGGTAATAAGAAGGCAAGGACTCGCATATTGGAACGAAGAACCGCGGAAGGTTCTACCAGTATGTCAGGTTTTGGCGATCTGTGGCACGGGCGTCCCGTAAACATCCGTCAGCCGCATGTCGCGCCCGTTGAAGCGAAAAGTGAGCCTGGTGTGGTCAAGGCCGAGCAGGTGCAGGACCGTTGCGTGCAGGTCGTGAATGGAAACCGGCTGTTCCTCGGCTTTATAGCCGAACTCGTCGCTGGACCCGACGACCTGCCCGCCTGCGATCCCCGCGCCCGCCATCCAGATGCTCATTGCGCCGGGGTTGTGGTCACGTCCGACACCGCGCTGCGAGATCGGCATGCGGCCGAACTCACCTTGCCAGATCACCAGCGTGGAATCGAGCAGGCCTCGGGCACGCAGATCCGTTAGCAGACCGGAGATGGGACGGTCCACCTCCGCCGCATGCTTGGTGTGATTGGACACGATGTCTTCGTGCGCATCCCACGTATCGGTGTTCTGGTTGCCCAGTCCTCCGTGATAGAGCTGCACGAAGCGCACCCCGCGTTCCACAAGTCGTCGAGCCATCAGGCACTGGCGTCCGAAGGGCTCTGTGACGTTGTCGTCGAGGCCATACAGTTTACGCGTCGGCTCCGTCTCCCCGGACACATCGACCACCTCGGGCGCGCACCCCTGCATCCGGTACGCAAGCTCGTACGACTCGATGCGTGCGGCGAGTTCTGAATTTCCGGGGTTGCGCTCGAGGTCCATGCGGTTGAGTTTTTCCAGCAGGTCGAGCCGGCTCCGCTGTTCCTCAGACGAGATCCGTTCCGGCGGTTTCAGATCGACGATGGGAGTGCCGGAGGGACGAAATACGGTTCCCTGGTACGCTGCGGGCATGAAGCCCGCGCTCCAGTTTGACGGCCCCCCGAACGGACCGCCACGTGCATCGTAGATGACCACAAACGCAGGCAGGCTGTTAGACTCCGAGCCAAGACCATACGTCACCCATGAACCGAGGCTGGGAAAGCCCATGCGGATCATGCCCGAGGCGAGTGCGTAATGCGCCTGCACGTGGTCATTCGACTTGCTGAACACCGAACGCAGCACCGCGAGTTCGTCGGCGTGGGACGCGATCTGGGGAAAGATCTCGGAAACGTCCAGTCCGCTCTGCCCGTGGCGGCTGAACTTGAAAGGGCTCGGCATCAGCGGACCGGGATGGCCCTGGCGTACGACGACCTCGCCCTTGCCGGTAAGCGGCTGGCCGGCGTACTTCGCGAGCGCAGGCTTCGGATCGAAGGTGTCGACATGACTTACACCGCCGCTCATGAACAGCGAAACCACGCTGCGCGCACGTGGTGCGAAATGCCCCTTCTTCGCCAGCGCAGGTGCTGGTGCACAGTCACTCGCCAGCAGCCCGTCTGCGCTGAGCAGCGACGCCAGTCCCAGGCCGCTGATGCCGCCACAGGATTCAAACAGGAAATCACGCCTGGACCGAAATCGTGCCATGGGCTTATCGAAGATACACGAATTCGTTCAGGTTCAACACGACATGAGCGAGCGCTTCAACGCCGCCGCGCTCCAGCCAGCCCTTCACCAGCTCACGTTCGCGTGGCTCGGGAGGACGGCCAAGGGCGAGCATCCACGCGGTCTCAACCGGATCTCCACCCTTCTCGCGAATGCGCCCGGCGAACAGTTCCGCCTGCTTGAGCACGAACTCATCGTTCATCAGGATCAGGGCCTGCGTTGGAACCGTCGAGACAGCTCGGGCGCCGCAGGAGACGTTCTGGTCGGGCAGATCGAACGACTCGAGCATGGGGAACGGCAGTCCACGCTTGCGGTAGATGTAAACGCTGCGACGCCACACGTCCGGACCATCCGGCTGATTGCGCCAGATTCCATGCTTCATCTGCGAGAGGATGTCCTTTTGCAGTTCGGGGAAGACAGGCGGACCGGACACCACCCGGTTGAGGGCTCCGCTGACCGCAAGAATGTTGTCGCGCACTATTTCCGCTTCCAGACGCCGGGCTCGAAATCGCCACAAGTACCGGTTCTCACCGTCGCGCGCGAGATTCTGCTGATCGGCAAACTGCGAGGACATGCGATATGCCTCGGATGTCATGATCAGCCGGTGCATCTGCTTCACGCTCCACCCTCGGCCCACAAATTCAAGGGCAAGCCAGTCGAGGAGTTCCGGGTGGGTGGGCGGCTCGCCCATTTTTCCGAAGTTGTCCAGCGTCGGCACGATCCCGCGGCCGAAGTGGTGGTGCCAGATGCGATTGACCGCTACCCTCGCCGTTAACGGATTGTCGGGCGAAACCAGCCACTCCGCCAGTGCTCGACGACGGCCGGAGGTTCTGCCGTGGGCCGGCGGCAGCTCTGTCGGTAGAACGCTGTACGTCGCGACCGTGACGAAGCCGGGCTGCATCAGCGACCCGCGACTGTTTACGTCACCGCGAATGAGGAAGTGCGACGGGGGCGCCTGATACTTGCCAGGCCCCCGGTGCAGGAACGTGCCCTCGCCGGCCTCTTTCTTGATGCCCTTGCCGGGTGCGGGCTCGTCACCAGGGCCATCGGGTGTGAAGCGATAGTCACCATCGGTAATGCCCATGGCCACCGGGATTGGTGCCGGACGCTCCTTTTCGATCTCCTGAACGCGCGCCAGCAGCTGACGGTTCTGTGACAACGCTTCTGGACTGAGCACACGATCCAGGTCGGCACTGCTGACGCTCACATTGCGTATGACCTGGTTCGCCAGCAGCGCCTCACCGGGAGTGCGCTCGCTCTCCGGCTTCGCGATTGCCGCCTGAACATTCGCCGGGAACTTCCGATATTTGATCTCCAGCAGCTTCTC
>DASQEG010000503.1:0-2849 GCA_035633775.1 Bryobacteraceae bacterium | reverse complement strand
CATCTCGCCCTATGCGGCGTCCAAAGCCGCCATCCTGGCTCTCACGCGCAACGCCGCCCTGGAATACGGGCCGCAGGGCGTGCGCGTCACGTCGATCTCCCCTGGCGGGGTCGACACGCCCATGCGCCGGCGGGCCTATGCGGCTCAAGGGCTCCGCGACGACCAGCCCCTGCCGCCCGTCCCGAACATCGCCCGACGCGCCAACACGGTCGACGAGATGGTTGAGGTGGTGCTGTTCCTGAGTTCCGACGCGGGCTCCTCTCTCACAGGCACGGATCTCGATCTCACCGGCGGGAACCTCACCGGCCCCTATTTCCGCATGGCGTGAGGGGAGCGGCCTATCTGAACTTGATCCGTGCAGTGGCGGCAACCCTGCTGGCTGCGATAGTCGCCAAGCTCCTGCGAACACCAGGCAGCGCCCTGGCTGTGGTTCCGCTCTATGGCCGCGTTGGCAGCGCTCCCGTCGGCTTGGAGGGGTACTTCATGACGCGGCGCTCTGTGATAGCCGGTATCGTACTTGGGGAGGCCACGCTGATTGCGACCACATGGCTGGTTGATCGCTCAATGAAAGGGGGGTGTTTGCTTGCCGAACCGCGCCGACCGATATGCAGTTGTGACTTTCCTGTGGCTTGATTGTCGGCCTTTTGGGACAAAGATCCAACGGCGTGAGAACAGAGGACAAGCAATGAGTGCGAACACGATCAGGCTGACTGGGCCAGAACTGGCTGCCGAGATTTCTGAGTTAGGTGCCGAGCTGGTCAGGCTCCAGGATCGTGAGGGCAGCGATCTGCTGTGGAGTGGCGACCCGGCTATCTGGACTGGAAGAGCACCCTTGCTTTTTCCCATGGTTGGTCGGGCGAAGGACGATCGTATTCGCGTCGACGGGAGAGACTACGAACTGCCAAAGCATGGCTTCGCCCGGACGTCGCAATTTTCGGTCGTTGCGCAAAGTGAGAACAGTTGCACTCTGCGCTTGGCCGCAAGGCCCGAGACCCTGATCAGCTATCCATTCGCCTTCCAGCTCGATGTGACATTCGAGATCGCAGGCTCGGTTCTCATCAATCGGGCCGTGGTGACGAACCAGAATGAAAGAGCGCTTCCTGTATCCTTCGGCTTCCATCCGGCATTCCGCTGGCCTTTGCCCTACGGAGCGAACCGGGATGCACACGCAATCGTTTTCGAGCAGGACGAAAGCAACCAACCGATCCGGCGGGTTCAGGACGGGCTCTTGACCCAGGTCCGCCATCCGACCCCGGTTTCCGGGAACCGGCTTACCCTCACCGACGACCTTTTCGTTGACGACGCATTGATTTTCCTGTCGCCTGTAAGCCGAAGCGTCACCTATGGGGCAGCCGGCCATCCCGCGGTCATGGTCCGCTTTCCAGGGATGCCGCATCTTGGGATCTGGACAAAGCCCGGAGCGGGTTATGTCTGTATTGAGCCATGGCAGGGTTTCGCCAGCCCTAACGACTTCGACGGTGAGTTCGCCGAGCGTCCCGGAGTGATTTCTGTCCCGGTTGGAAGATCAGCGACCTTCGCAATCGAAATCGCTCTCTTGCCAGAGATGCCACATTGATTTTTGGGCAGCAACTTGTGGCTTTCGTCCGGGTGTGACCAGGACTGCGTGCCCCTCCATGTGACGCAACGTGGCAATAATCTGATCCGGGCTGATCCTCCCCTTCGGCATGAGTGGCTCTCTTGTTCCAGTCCAATCCACTCAATCAACCTGGTTCAGTGCCACCCAGTCAGGTCAATATCAGTACCATGATGAGAGACCTGGCGCCGTCGGCAATGGAAGGCATCCGTCGACCAGTTTGACGCGTCCATCTTGTGGCAGCAGGTTACATTCGACATAAATGGCATTCGGCAATGCTCCAAGCACATGAATGTGCGCGCCTCCACCATGCGAGGCGTAAGAAACCCCGAATCCAGCAGCCATCAGTCCGACCTCCATGCAATCTGTAAGCCCCCCGGCACGTCGTAAATCAGGCTGTATGACGCCGACGCCACCCCGTGCAATCAGCTCCCTGAATGCGGCCTGTCCGTAGCGATTCTCGCCGGCTGCGATCGGGATATCGAGACGCTCCGCCAGGCGGATATAGGATTCGATTTGATCGGCCGGTAGAGGCTCTTCGAACCATCGACAGTCAAGATCCTCATATCGCCGCCCGCGTCGCAACGCCTCGCCGAAATCGAAGGCCTGATTGGCGTCGACCATTAGCGGGGTATCAGGACCCACCACCTCCCGCACTGCCTTGATGCGGCCGATGTCGTCCGACAAGTCGCTACCACCAACCTTAATTTTGACGCCACGGAAACCCTGGCGCATCGCCGTCTCGCACACCTTCTGAAGTTCCGGAATACCGAGTTCGAGCCATCCGACCATGGCGTACGCAGGAACCGCCGTCCGATGTGCCCCGAGCAGTGTCCACACCGGGACGTCCAGTGACTTGCCGAGGAGGTCCCAGAGGGCCAAGTCGATCGCCGACATCCCAAACATGCTGAGGCCCGCGGTTCCCTGATAGTCCGTGAGCTTCCGGAGCTTGTCGCGAATGTGCCGGATCAAGGTTGGGTTCTCGCCGATGATGGCCGGTCCCAACTGCTCATTGACGATGTTGGCCAGCACAGCCGGCGAACTTGCAACACGCCCGAAGTAGGTGTCGCTCACTCCCACGTAGCCCTCGTCAGTCTCAATGCGGAGTTTGCAGTGACCGTCGCGATCTAGGACTTGGATCGCATCTCGAATAGCATGCTTCTTAGCTGTCGAGCTGACCTCGACTGAGACCTTCGTGATTTTCACCGAGCTTCTCCCAACTGACTTCCGGAACGTCGCACACTGGACTTTGTAG
>DASQEG010000502.1:0-2631 GCA_035633775.1 Bryobacteraceae bacterium | reverse complement strand
GGATCACCGTGTGCGACACACCGGCCGATCTCGGAGAAAAGGTGCGCGAGCGAATCGCTTAATCGACTATGGAACGTACTTTCGCCATCATCAAGCCTGACGCCGTTGCTTCCGGCCATGTCGGGCCCATTCTGACGAAGATCCAGGAAGCCGGCTTCACCGTCCGCGGACTCAGAATGACTCGTCTGTCGCAGCGGCAGGCCGAAGGTTTTTATGCGGTGCACCGGGAGAGGGGCTTTTTTCAGAGTCTGGTTACGTTCATGACTGAAGGCCCCGTTGTCGCCATGGTGCTGGAGCGGGAAGGCGCCATCGCCGCATGGCGCGAGCTGATGGGTGCCACCAACCCGGCCAACGCCGCCGAGGGTACATTGCGCAAACTGTTCGCCGAGAGCATCGAGCGCAATGCGGTTCACGGATCCGATGCGCCGGAGACGGCTGCAGTCGAAATCCCGTTCTTCTTCGCTTCCTCCGAGCTTCTCTAAACACTCACCTGCGGGATTCCGTCACCGCGCACGGAATCCCGCATTCGAACACCCCGCTCTGCAGCTTTAGCCGAATCGCACCGCAATCGTGCGGTCGCGGACGTGCCTTGAAATCCTACATGGGCACGTTGATGCAGGACCTCCGTTACTCGCTCCGGATCATTCGCAGTACGCCAGGCTACACAGCGGCTGCCGTCCTGGTGCTGGCTCTCGGAATCGGAGCCAACGCGGCAATCTTCAGCATGATCGACGCTCTGGTGTTGCGCCCGCTGCAGTTGCCCCGGCAGGAGCGGCTGGTCGCCGTGCTGGAGACGGAGCCTTACCAGGTCGGCCCGTGGAATGAGTTGGCACCTCGAACGTTTCGCGACTGGAAAAGCCAGAGCCGTTCGTTCGAGCTGTTCGCGGCTGGGCATACGACCGATCTGAACCTTTCGGCAGGCGGTCCGCCTGAGTACGTGACGGGTGGCCGCGTCTCGACTGAGTTCTTCGCGGTGATGGGGGTGCAGCCCGTACTCGGGCGGTTCTTCACTGCCGAAGAAACGGCGGACGACCCGCGTCCGGTGGCCGTGCTGAGCCATGATCTATGGCGCACGCGCTTTCATGGCGACCCGC
Organism: Bryobacteraceae bacterium; assembly: GCA_035633775.1. Classification (GTDB taxonomy): domain Bacteria; phylum Acidobacteriota; class Terriglobia; order Bryobacterales; family Bryobacteraceae; genus JAWXCM01. The sequence goes on along the minus strand of DASQEG010000502.1, from coordinate 1,537 downwards.
TCGTGATTGGCCGCAGGATTCGCATCAACGCTCGTGATTACACCGTCGTCGGCGTAGCTCCACGCGCAGTGGTGCTGCCGCAGGCCGCACAAATCTGGCTGCCCCTGGAACTGACGGCGAGCCAGCGGGCCGATCGCACATCGTTCACGCTGTATGGCTTCGCTGTTCTCAAGGCTGGTGTGACGCTGCAACAGGCGAACGCTGAAATCAGCGCCATTGCTGCCCGCATCGCAACGGAGTATCCGGATACCAACACCGGTCGCGGCGGGCAGGTGATTCCATTGCGTCGTTTCGTTGCAGGCATCACTCGGAACATCCTCCTGTTGCAGCTTGGGGGCGTTATCTTCGTGCTCGCAATCGCGTGCGCCAACGTAGCCAACCTGCAACTGGCCCAGAGCGCGGCACGCAGAAAAGAGATCGCAATGCGCCTCGCACTCGGCGCCTCCGGCGCACGGCTTCTGCGGCAGCTGCTGACCGAAAGCGTCGTGCTCGCCCTGACGGGTGCGGCTGTCGCTGTCTTGTTTGCGTCGTGGGCCCTCGATCTGATCCGAACCTCAATGCCCGTCGAGGTGGAACGGTTCATACCCGGCTGGTCCACCATCGGGCTGGACTGGCGGGCCTTTATCTTCGCGCTCGGAGTAGCGCTGCTGTGCGGCGTTCTGACGGGCATTGCCCCTGCGCTGCGCTCGAGGAAGCCTGATCTGCAGGCAACCCTGCGGGAGACACAAAGCGCGGCACCGGCCGGGCGCCGGCTCCGCAGCATCCTGGTCCTGACGGAGGTTGCACTCTCAGTGATGCTGCTGAGCGGAGCGGCCCTGATACTCAAAGGCTTCTTCACACTGCTCGAGCTGGGCGAGCAACACCAGCCGTCCGCCCTGCTTACATTCCGGGTGAATCCACCGCCGGCCAGGACACCAGCCGATGAGCAGCGTCTTCGCAGCTTGCACACGGAACTGCAGGCGAGGATCGCAGGCCTGCCGGGAGTCGTTGCCGTGAGTGGAACGAGCTTCCTCCCGCACAACAATCGCAGCATGGATCAGCCGTTCACCATCGAAGGCGATGCCCCGCGGCCCTCCAGCCAGAAACCTGTGGCCCGTATGCAGACGGTGCTGCCTGAGTACTTCAGCACCATGCGAATCCCAATGCTCGAGGGACGCCCGGTCGACGTCAGAGATACACGGGAATCAGAGCGCACGATCGTGATCAGCCGTTCGCTTGCCCGCCAGTACTTCCGTGGCCGCGAGCCCGTCGGATACCGTATCCGGTTCGGCAGCAGCCAGGAGTGGTTTCGCATCGTCGGTGTTGCCGGTGACGTAGTGCACTCGTGGCTCGATGATAAGCAGTTCCTGCCCACCGTGTATCGGCCATTGACGCAGGTGGCGTGGCGAAGCATGGATTACGCGATTCGAGCGGCAGGGGATCCACGGGCGCTGGTGCCTGCGGTCCGGGCTCAGGTGGCTGCACTTGACCCCGACCTGCCGATGATCAACGTGCGGACGATGGACCGCGTAATCTACGAGAGCTTCACCGGATTGCG
>DASQEG010000501.1:0-8171 GCA_035633775.1 Bryobacteraceae bacterium | reverse complement strand
GCGTGTTTCGCTAGGCGCTGAAGGAGCGGCTGACAGGCCCAGGAGACAGGCGACTTCACGTCTACGTTCCTTATGACCAGCTAACGGACGAGTTCGGCCCGCTGAGCCGAACCGACCCGCGCGACCTGACGATCTGGCTTGTCGAGAACCCCTGGAAGGCGGCGCGGCGCCCGTATCACCGGCAGAAGCTTGCGCTCGTCATCGCCAACATGCGCCAGTTCGCACTCGAGCAGGCCGAGCGCGGTGTCGATGTACGGCACATCGTCGTGAATGGACCGTACCGGACAGCCTTTCTGGATGCGAGCATGCCGATCCACGTCATGCGCCCCGCTGAACATGAGCTCCGGCAGGATTTACGGCCGCTGCTCGAGTCAGGAGCGATGGTTGAGTTGCCGCATGAGGGTTGGCTCACCTCTGCGGACGTTCTGACCTCGACTCACCCGAAGGGACCGCCGTGGCTGCTGGAGCGGTTCTATCGTGCGGCTCGCCAGCGCTACAACGTTCTGATGAACGGGTCGGACCCTGCCGGCGGCCGGTTTAACTTCGATGCGGAGAATCGCCATTCGTGGACTGCAGGAAAGGATCCGGTTCCACCGGAGCTGCCGAAGTTCGCGGTCGACCCGATCAAGCGTGAAGTCGGAGACTTGATCGAGCAGCACTTTAGCCGGCATCCCGGAGCGCTGGAGCTGGAAGCCGTGCCGACGACTGCCATGGACGCTACACGGCTTTGGAATTGGGCAAAAGCTCACTGCCTTGCAAACTTCGGCCGCTATGAAGATGCTATGTCTGAGCGTTCGTCGAGCCTCTTTCACACGCGCATTTCTGCGCTCGTGAACCTGAGTCGCCTGGCTCCGGTGCGGGTCGTTCGCGACGCAGAAGCGCTCGACGTTCCCATCGCCAGCAAGGAGGGCTTCATCCGGCAGGTGCTGGGTTGGCGCGAGTTCATGCACCACGTGCACGAGCTAACGGACGGCTTCCGTCTGCTGCCTGCGGGAACAGCCGTCCTGGACAAGCCAGGGGACGGAGGATTTGCAACCGCAACTGGACGGCCGTGGCTCAGCACCGGGGCGGAAGGCGACCCGGACGGAGGGGCAGTTCCATCGTGGCTTGGCGCCGACACCCCTCTGCCTCCTGTTTATTGGGGACGGCCTTCCGGGATGAATTGCATGGACAACGTCGTCGCCGATGTTTGGCGTGATGGATGGAGCCACCACATAACCCGCCTCATGGTGCTTTCGAACCTGGCGACTCTGCTCGATGTATCGCCCCGCGAGCTGACCGACTGGTTCTGGGTCGCGTACGTCGATGCCTACGACTGGGTGGTTGAGCCCAATGTGCTCGGGCTCGGCACGTACTCGGTCGGCCCACTCTTTACCACCAAGCCGTACGTCTCAGGCGGCAACTACATCCACAAGATGAGCGATTACTGCCCGGGCTGCCGCTTCGATCCAAAACACAACTGCCCTTTCTCAGCTTTGTACTGGGCATTTCTGGAACGGCACCGGGACAGCCTCGAACGCAATCCTCGTCTGGCCAACATCTACCGCACGGCGCGCATCCGGCTCCAGAACGGCAAAGCAGGGTCCCAGGATCGATTCGTACAGATTCGGGATACGCTGCTGCGCGGCGATGAACTCAGCGCCGAGCCTAAAGAGCAGCCCCTGGGTCTTCGCCCAGAGTAACCTCCAGCTTCAGACTGCGCCCGTTTCGGAAGACCTCCACGGCGAGCCTGTCTCCTGGGCGTTTGCGCGCGAGCGCACGGGTGATTGCATCATTGCGCTCTACCCGCTGGCCCTCGATCGAGACGATGAGGTCGCCCCCGACTCCAAGCTCCATGTTGCCGACAAGGACCACCTGGCGCGCTCCACGAATGCCGGCATTCGCCGCCGCTGAACCTGGAGCTACCTCCTGGACCAGCAGTCCGCCCTCCTGGGGCAGATCGAGCGCTCCGGCAAGGTCGCCGGCCACGTACACGACTGATACGCCCAGACGCGGCCGCCCGGAGGTCCGACCGGCGCGGTAGTCGTCCACCATTGTTTTCGCACGGCTTACCGGCAGCGCAAAGCCTATGCCGATGTTGCCGCCTCCGCCGAGAATAGCGGTGTTGATGCCGATCACAACGCCGTTCGAATCAAGGAGTGGCCCGCCCGAGTTGCCAGGGTTGATGGCCGCGTCCGTCTGAATCATGCCCTCCAGCCTTGTCCGCTCGTCCCCGACCGTGCGTCCGATGGAACTGATCACACCCGTAGTCAGCGTGCCATGCAGCCCGAACGGGTTGCCGATCGCAAGTACCTTCTGGCCCACAAGCAAATGATCGGAATCGCCAAGCGGCAGAAACTCCAGCTTTCGTTTCGGATTGATCTTGATCAGAGCCAGGTCATTGGCGCGATCACGGGCGAGCAGGCGGGCGTCGTACATCTCCTGGTTTTCCAGAGTGACCTGAATCTTCCCACCGCCCTGAATGACATGGCTGTTCGTAAGGACATGGCCCTGATCGTCGATGAGAAACCCGCTGCCCTGACCTTCCTGCGGCATAACTTCGAAGAACCAGCTGCGGCGGTAAACGATGCTTGTGATGTTCACCGTACCCATCCGAGCGCGCCGGTAAATGTCGATATTGTTCTGCTCGTCTGCGTTCAGGCTGGCGCCGCGAGCTGTGCTGGGCTCGCTGAAACGAACTTCGCGGCCGCGGGCCCGATCCATCCAGCGTGTCAGGTAACCGCTGCGGCTGTTGGTAAACCAGACGAATCCGCCAACAAACAAAATCGTCAGCAGTAGGGCTCGCATCCTCATGAAGGCATCCTCAAACCCGTCAACTCCCGGTAGAGCTCGCGAGTTTGCTCGCGTACACCCTCCAAAGTTCCAGATGTATCGATGACGTAGTGGGCGTACTTTCGTTTATCAGTCAAGGGCATCTGCCGCCTCAACCGGGCTTCAGCGTCCTCACGCGTACATCCGTCGCGGAGCATGGCGCGCTCGATCTGCTGCTGTTCGCTGCAGAAGGCGAGCACCAGCCGGTCGTAGCGCTTGTAACTCCCGGTCTCTATCAGTATCGCCGCTTCGACGACGCCAATCGCATCAGGGTCGCGAGCCTCCAGAGCACCGAGAAACTCTTCTTCCTTACGGAACACGGCGGGGTGGACGATCGCATTCAGTGCAGCCAGCTTCTCAGCGTCATTGAACACAATAGAGGCAAGCCGTTTCCGGTCGATAACACCGTCGGCGCGCAGGATACCCGGACCGAATTCGGCTACTGTGGGCGCCCAGGCCTCCCCTCCCGGAGAGAGGACCTGGTGGCCCAGCTCGTCTGCCTTAATGACGTGGCAGCCGAGCGACGCGAGAACCTCACCAATGAAGCTCTTGCCGCTCGCGAGTCCGCCGGTCAGGCCGACGCGGATCATTGCGCAAGGTGCGCCTGGGCAGCGCGGATCGTGTTCACCGTCAGCATGGCGATGGTGAGGGGACCTACGCCGCCCGGCACCGGTGTGTAGGCGCCTGCCGCTTCAGTGACCTGGACGGGATGCACGTCGCCGATTACCGTGCGGGACGGCTGATCGGCGAAGATGCCGGCCTGCTGCTCAGCCGTGAGGCGGTTGATGCCGACGTCGATCACGGTGGCACCCTCGCGAATGAAGTCGCGGGTCACGAAGGCCGGCCGGCCGAGCGCAGCTACCAGGATGTCGGCGCGGCGGCACTCCGCTGCAAGATCCGGAGTGCGCGAATGGCAGATCGTCACGGTCGCGTGCTCGTGCAGAAGGAGCAGTGCCATCGGCTTTCCGACGATGTCGCTGCGTCCAACGACCACGGCGTGCTTGCCCGCAACGGGGATCTCATAACGCCGAAGAAGCTCCACTACGCCGGCTGGAGTGCACGGCCGCGGCGCTGGAATATTGGCCACCAGATTACCGACATTTACGGGATGAAAGCCATCCACGTCCTTGTCTGGCCGAATCGCTATCAGCACCTGCCGCGAGTCTACGTGCTTCGGTAACGGCATCTGCACGAGGATGCCGTCGATCTCCTCACGACGGTTCAGCTGGTCGATGATCGCGAGCAGTTCCCCTGTGGTGACCGTGTCAGGCGGGGTGTGCTTCTCGCTGTACAATCCGAGCTCCTCACACGCCTTCACCTTATTGCGGACGTAGATCTCCGAAGCAGGATCATTGCCGACGAGCACCACTGCCAGCCCGGGCTTGCGTTGTGCGGCTGCGACAGCGGCAGCCCTCGGCTTCCATTCCTTCCAGATCTCGTCTCTTACCCACTTCCCGTCCAGGACTCGCGCCATGAATTCGCAGGGTAACAGCCGGGTGTTTACCGACGCGTGCCGATGTATGCGAGGGCGTCTTCCGAACTTCCTCGAGCCTGGTGCCAGGGTTGGGTTAAGTGGCGTGTTGCAATCGCAGGACTGATACTCTGGACAGGACTCGTATGTCCACGTCACGCTCGCGCCGCCGCGCATTACAGGCGATCGCAGGGGCCGCCGCAACTACTCCCGGCCTGGCTCAGCAACCCCCTCGACAACAGAAGCCGCCGGAGCACAAACACGACGGGATGGTGCACATCACGCCGCCTCCCGTGTACAAGCTTCGATTCTTCACACAGGAGGAGTTCGAGACGATAGAGGTTCTTGCCGACATCATCATTCCCCGCACGGATACACCAGGGGCGCGCGATGCAAAGGTGCACGAGATCATTGACGCTGGAGTACGTCCCGCACGGCGAGAAGCATGGCGGCAGGGACTTCAGCTGATGGACAAGCTGGCGATGGACGGCGAAGGTAGGCCCTTTCGACAGGCGAGTGCGTCAAAGCAACTCGCGATTGTGACGGAGGCGAGCCGTAACCCAAAGTCGGATGGAGGCCGGTTCTTCAAGCTGCTGAAGGACGCGACGGTCGACGCTTACTACAGCACGAAAGAAGGTCTCGTAGCCGAGCTGGGCTGGAACGGAAACACCTTTCTTCCCGAGTTCAAAGGCTGCACCCATCCGGAGCACCAGGGTTAACAGGATGCAGGTAAAGCGAGGACCGACAGTTCACGACGTAATCATCATTGGAAGCGGTGCGGCGGGCGGCATGGCCGCATGGAATTTGACGCGCAAAGGCGTCAATGTGCTGATGCTCGATGCCGGCACAAAGTTCAACCGCGCGACGTTCTGGTCACATGTAAAGCCTTGGGAATGGCGGGACCGTATCGAAGCGGGCAAGCAGCCGCCGCAGTTCTTTCTTGATGTGAAGGAGCAGCCGTACCAGACCAACCCCAAGGACCCGTTCGATCTGGCTCGAGTCTGGGGGCGGGGCGGCAAGACGAACGTCTGGGGCCGAGTTTCGCTGCGCTACTCCGATGTAGACTTCGAAGGGCCGGCGAAGGACGGCTGGGAAATTCCGTGGCCGATCCGCTATAAGGACATTGCACCGTATTACGACCGGGTGGATCAGCTGATCGGCGTGTGCGGCGGCAACGACGATCAGGACTCCTTGCCGGGAAGCCGCTTCCATTTGCCTGCTGCGCCGCCTCGCTGCGGTGAACGGTTGCTGCAGAAGGCCGCAAAGAGCGTCGGCATCTCCATTGTGGCTGGCCGTCGGGCGGTGCTCACCAAACAACATAACGGACGAGCAGCCTGCCACTACTGTGGCGCGTGCGGGCGGGGCTGCGACGTCAGCGCGTTCTTCAATTCAAGCGACTACCTTCTGGAACCGGCCTTCAAAACGGGCAAGCTCAACATCCGCGACAATGCTGTGGCGGCGCGCGTTCTGGTCGACGACAAAGGCCTCGCGAGCGGCGTTCAGTACTTCGACCGGTACACCGGGGAGGAGCACAAGGTCTACGGCAAGCGTGTGGTGGTCGCAGCATCGTGCATCGATTCGACGCGCATCCTGCTGAACTCGAAGTCGCAGCGCTATCCGAACGGGATTGCCAACTCCAATGACGTAATCGGCCGCTACCTTACCGAGCAGGTCCGGTTTCACATGCAGGGCTTCGCGCCGGAGCTGATGGGCACGCGGCCTCAGAACGACGACGGCATCTGCGGCGAACACATCTACATGCCGCGTTACAACCATCGTGATGGGCGGACGCGCGACTACCTGCGCGGCTTCGGCTGCCAGTTCTGGTACACCGGATCGCATCCCGGCCCGACGTGGGCGCGAGAGGTTCCTGGTTTCGGTGCCGAGTTTAAGAAGTCCGTGAAGACCCGGTTCCCGGCGCTGCTTTCGCTGCACCCGTATGGTGAAGTGCTGCCTCGCCGCGACAACCGCGTCAGCGTAGACGGAACCCCGCCAGACAAGTACGGCGTCCCGCAGGCCCGAATTATCTACAGTCTGAGCGACAACGAGCGAAAGATGGTGAAGGACATGTACGACTCTGCCGAGTCGATTCTCAAAGCAGCGAAGGCAGAGATCCTGCCGTTCGAGCGTGGGAAGACGGATGTTCTCGGGACGGCCATTCACGAGCACGGCACGTGCCGCATGGGCGACGACCCAAAGCGATCCGCCCTGAACGGTTTCTGTCAGGCGCACGAAGTAAAGAACCTGTTCGTGGTCGATGGAGCAGCGTTTACTACCGCGAGTGAAAAGAACCCGACGCTGACCATTCTTGCCCTGGCTTGGCGTGCAACGGACTATATGGCCGAGCAGATTCGTACGCGGCAGATATGATAGGCGTGATCTCCATGAGAAATGTTGTCTTCAGCTTCCTTGCAGCGACAGCGCTCGCGGTGGCGCAGCAGACCGCCGGTGACGACAAGACCGGCTACACCGACACCCCGATCATCCCGGGACAGAAGTGGCGGGTTCACGGTGCAGAACGTCCGCGGCCGGTGAAGGTAAGGGCAAAGGTCGGCGAGGTTCCGTCGGATGCCATCGTGCTCTTCGATGGAAAGGACTTGTCGAAATGGGTGACGGTGAAGCAGGGAAATAAAGAGGTTGCACCCGAGTGGAAGGTGCAGGACGGCGTGCTTGAGATTGTGCCTCTGACGGGCAGACTAAGGACAAAAGAAAAGTTCGGAGACATCCAGCTGCACGTCGAATGGCAGATTCCCAAGGGCTCGCAGGATGCCGGCCAGGGCCGTGGGAACAGCGGCATCGAGATCATGGGCCGCTACGAGATTCAGGTGCTGGAATCGCACGACAACTTGACGTATGCCGACGGTCAGGCTGCCTCGATCTACGGGCAGTATCCGCCCCTGGTGAACGCATCGAGTCCTGAAGGAGAGTGGAACGTCTACGACATCTTCTTCGAAGCCCCGAAGTTCGACGGCGAGAAGCTGGTGAAGCCTGCTCATGTAACGGTCGTGCACAACGGCGTCCTGGTTCACCACCGGCAGGAGATCCTCGGGCCTGCCATCCACCGCCGCAACACGATGTATCGAGCGCATGAGCCCGAAGAGCCATTGAGCCTGCAGGACCACAAGCGGACTGTGCGTTACCGGAACATCTGGGTACGCCGGCTGAAGCCCTACGACGCTCAGTAGCGGAGATTGGCGGCTCCGATTGAGCCCGTAACAGCTTCTCAGGCTATCCTGAGGGCGCATGCGGTCCCTCGTTCTTCTGCTGGTCGGTGCCTTGACGCTCGCCGCGCAGCCAGCGGCTTCAATCGAGGAAGCGGTCAAGCTGCTGGCCGAGATCACCGGCCTGCCGCCGTTAAAGAAGGTGGATCACGGGACGATCACTCGCGAAGGCGTACGCGCGTTTCTTGAAGAACGCATCGCAGAAGAGGTCAAGCCTGAGGAGATTCGCATCGAAGAGCTGGTCCTGAAGCGTTTCGGACTCATCCCGGAAGACTTCGACCTGAAGAGCGCGACGGTGAACCTGATCACTGAGCAGGCAGCGGCATTCTACGATTACCGCCGCAAGAAGCTGTTCCTCCTCGAGGAAGAGAACCAGGGGGGGCTCGCGCAAAACACCGTCCTGGTACACGAACTCGCGCACGCTCTGGCCGACCAGCACTTCGATCTCGGCAGGTACATCAAGCGGGGACGGACCGACGACGAGTCCACAGCCCGTATGGCGGTCATGGAAGGCCAGGCCACCTGGCTGATGATGGAGGCGATGGGTCACAAGATGGGACAGTCGCTGCGTAAACTGCCCCAACTCGTCGACATGATGGCAACGGGCGTTTCCAGCGTCATGATGGAGCAGTATCCCGAACTCGCTAAAGCCCCATTGTACCTGCGCG
>DASQEG010000500.1:0-3984 GCA_035633775.1 Bryobacteraceae bacterium | reverse complement strand
AATCTCGAGGCAGTTGCAACCTTCGTCTTGTGCTTGCTGGATCAAACGCTTCATCGCATTGTCGACACGTTTTTGCTGGTCGAAGCCGAATGCGGTCTCTCGAATCTCACCTGCCATGTAGAAGAACGTCCATCCGGCGGTCGCCAGCCTGTTCTCCAGTTCGCGACCGACAGATGCATCCGCGACATGCGCCCAGCCCCCGGCTTGAGAGGCATCCTCGAGGCGCAACGGGGCGGGGAGCAGTGTGCCCCGCTCTACAACAATGGATTGAGGAACTATCATTCGAAGCTTCCCTTCTTCACTACCATCCGGACGCAAAGCGGCAGCAAACTACGCCGCTTCCTCCGCGTCCAGCCCTGACACTTTCCCGGCCCGAATAGCTGCTATGGTCGCTTAGTCCGCACCATCTAAGTAGTTATTCGTTGAGAGAGAGCCGTCGCAGGTCGAGAAACGCTCACACTAAGTGCTGAGCTGAAGAACTTTCACTTACGCTCCGACCTTCGAGCGACAATCGAAGGAATGGTCAGGGCAGAAGTTCTCGTCCATGCCATCCGCGAGAGAATCAGGCACAGCAGACTGGTGCAAGTTGCAAGCACAGCAAACCATTGCTCAAGTGGACGGGATATAAAGAGAACCAGCGGAACAAATACAACGGCTACGAACAGCAGTGCGACTGACGTTGTGTACTCGGTCCCCGTGGACTTTTCCGAAGCATGAAACACGGTCAACCTCCTGGGTTGTCGGGCAGCCTAAGAAAGTGGGGGATCAGAAAGCCTGACTTAGTTCAGGATATCTGCGGGTGGGCAGAAGTGCTCAGACGGTACCTAGTATGCGCTGCTTGTTACCGGTTGTCAACGTCGAAACAGCATCGAAACAGGCCGGGATGTCACGTCTTGCTGTTCTCCGCTGACGCGGAACTTGCTTCCGTCATTTAGGCTTGCGTGGGTGTCAGATGTACCGGTATATAATGCCGCCACGAACGCTGCTGTGAGGCAATACTGGCCCGTTGCACGGCGCCAGCGATGCAAACACTGTGCAAAGGCTCTGCGGGTCGCAACGGCCATGCGCGTGCTCTCTTACTATCAGCCATGACTAAACTTACATCTATAACTTGTAGCGCCCTCGTGGGTGCAGTATTGCTTACCTCACCTGTGTTCGCCCAAAGTGACCCAAATCGCGCTGCTGACATGTCGACGACCGCCCGTGCCGACGACCGCGACGACGATGGCTTTGATATGGGCTGGCTTGGCCTTATCGGTCTTGCGGGATTGGCCGGTTTGCGCCGCAAGGCACCAGATACTGTGACCACGCGCTCCAGTGAGGGTGCTGCACGCGTCTACCCGTCAAAGAGCTAAGCTGCCGGCCTCTGCCGCGCACCGCCATCCGGCTTGACCAATGGTGCTCACGGCCGTCGCGAGCGGAGTGGCTGGACGCCGCACCGCTCGCATTCGGGACGTGGCCACGATTGAGACCCCCCTTGACATGCCGTACTTTGTGGCATAAAGTTCTTGGTGTGGACAACACTTCACCATCGCCCCTGGCGACGTAGCTGTGCGTGTCCAAACCCGGAAATACCGCCATGAGGAGCTCATGAAGACGATCGGCCTGTCACTTGTCATTGCCGCAGCGCTTGTCAGCACGCCCGCTCACGCCGAGGATAAGAGTACTGAGATCGACAAGATCTTCAGTTGGGCAACGCCGACCACGCCGGGGTGCGCGGTAGCCGCATCACTGCATGGCAAGCTCGTCGTGAACCGTGCTTACGGCTCAGCTGACCTGGAGCGCGACGTTCCGATCAGCCCCGTGTCTATCTTCGATGCCGGATCGTTGACCAAGCAGTTTGTGGCCGCGGCGACCCTCCTATTGGTGGAGGATGGACGCCTTTCTCTTTCCGAGGACATCCGCAGGTACATTCCGGAGATGAATGATACCGGTCACAAGGTCACGGTTGACCATCTGCTCACTCATACCAGCGGTGTTCGGGACTGGACCGGGATCGCACCGCTGGCAACCGGAAATCCGGACGCACTGACGATCGTCCTGCGACAGCGCGGACTGAATTTCGCTCCCGGTGAGGAGTGGTCTTACTCGAACAGTGGCTACGTCCTCCTCAAAGAGATCATTGCACGTACCGGCGGGATGCCGTTCTCTGAGTTCACTCGCAGACGACTGTTCGAGCCGATCGGGATGACGTCGACCACATACAGCGACGACCTGCGCGGCATCGTCAGGAACCGCGCAGTCGCTTATCACAAGACGGGCGACCGCTGGAGACTGGCCATGCTGCTCGACAATGACCGGGGCGGAGGCGGCGCCCTGCTCAGCACGGCAAGGGACCTCATCACATGGAACGAGGCTCTGACGGGCGGCCGCCTCGGCGCGTTCGTTACCGCGAAACTCCAGGAGCCCGCGAAGCTGAATAACGGCAGGAAGCTCGGGTACACCCGCGGGCTGTTCCTGGACACCTACCGCGACGCCAGAGAGATATGGCACACCGGGAGCGCAGCCGGCTACAAGTCTTGGCTGGGCCGTTATCCGGAGCACGGCCTTTCCATCGCCATCATGTGCAATTCGGGCGACGATACGAACAGGACGAGGTTCGCGCATCGTATTTTCGACTTGTATGTGCCCGGGACAGCCGCTGCAGGCGCCGCGGCTAAAGCGCCTGTCGCAATCGATGGCGTTCCCGAGGCGCCCAAAGTCGACCTGAGCGGCAAGCCGGGACTATTCTTCAGCGAGCGCACAGGCGAGCCACTGCGCCTGATCGTGGATCGCGGCTGGCTGCGCGTCGCCAACGGGCCCCCTCTGGCCCCACTCGGGAGTGACCGCTTCCGCCCGTTGCGCCCTTTTCTGCAGTTCATGTCGGCGGACGCGTTTGAACTGCAAATGCTGCCAGAAGACGGGTTCGAATTGAGATCCATGGAGGGCACAACGACACGGTACCACCGCGCCCGCCCTCATACGCCTGCAGAGGATGAACTTAACGCATTCGCTGGCCGATACGAAAGCGACGAGGTCGGAACGGTGTTCCAGATCGAGCCCAGGGGAGACGGCCTGGTGATGCGCCTTGGACGTTCGCCGGCCAGAAGCCTGGAACTCAGGCTGGTGGATCGCGATATATTTCAACAGGGCATGATGACGGTACGCTTCCATCGAGACAAAACCGGAAAAGCCGTGGCTCTCCACTACAGCAACCCGCTGGTACGCGGCGTCAAATTCACGCGCGTGACTGACGTTAAGCCTGGCGGTTAGAGACGCGGGAGGTCGAGTCGTGGCACGTACGGAAGCAGAAGATTCACTCGAGGCGCACCGCACGGCTGTTCGTGCCCGGTTGCTCCGAGCGGATCACTCGCGGGGAGGGCCCGAAAGCGTCACCTGGAAGATCAACCGCGAGGTGATCGTGATCGCTGGTTGGGGCCGTGCCATCTTAATGCAGCTGGCGCATCCCAGCATTGCTGCGGGCGTACACGACCACAGCTCCTTCGGTGGGAGCCTTCTCTCCGGCTTCCGGCGCATGCATTCGACTGTGAGTGCTATGCTCTCGATCACCTTCGGCGACACGGAGCAGATGATCATGGCCGCGGCCGTGATCAACAAGATTCACGACCGGGTCCGCGGCCGCGTTCGTATGGGGGCAGCCGAGGTTTATTCGGCTCATGATCCTGACCTGCAGCGATGGGTGCATGCCACGCTGCTAGAGTCCATTCCGCTCACCTACGAGTTGCTCATTGGCCCGCTAACGCTTCGGGAACGGGATCGGTACTGCTCCGAGGCAACGATCATGGAGCCGCTGTTAGGCATGCCCGCTGGATCACTCCCGCGGAACTCGGCGGAGCTCGAGACGTACATGCGTGAGATGCTCGCCGGCGATAACATCGTCGTGACGGACACGAGTCGCGCACTCGCACGATCGGTGCTGTACCCGCCCCACTGGTACGTGGCGTGGCCAGCGTTTCGGACGGCGCAGCTGCTCGCGATTGGATC
>DASQEG010000499.1:0-2394 GCA_035633775.1 Bryobacteraceae bacterium | reverse complement strand
AGGTTCCTGAGTATTTCCCCCCTTTGCCGGATGGTCCGCGTCGTCGAGATCGACCATGCTGGACACCGTGGAGCAAAAAGCGCAACCGATGATCACTGCCTCGATACGACCCGGCCTGCCCCAGGCACGCCGTTTCACCCTGCATATGAGCCTGAATCAGGCGGAGCACCGGATGTACCTTGCCAGCCGGGCCCGGGAGATCCGCGACTACGATTCACCCTCGTTGGTGGAGGCTCGAGGAGATGAGGACGTTGCAGCAGAGAAAGTTCAGGGGACGACATTAGCGGCCGGCACAGGGCAGGGACGAGTGCATGCATAAGCAGCTTCTGCACGATTTTGTGCAGGAACGGGGTGCAGGATTCTCGTTCATTGTCAACTGGATTGCCAGGTAGACATTCACAGGCGTGCCCGGAGCGGCATCGAATGTATTCAGAACAGGCAATCGGACTTTGACTGCCACCCATTCCATGATGAGTGCCTCGTCGAACCTGGATCTGCAAACGAGCTGTTCGCGCGGGCGTATCCCCACTCTAAGTTCCCGGACACGGTGATCGCGACGTGGAGCAGATCCTCAAGTTAAACGTCCGCGAACGGTCGGAGCGGCGCAAGCGGTATGCATTCGCAATCCCGTCGGCCTGCTGTGCGGCAAATGCAATGGAGTGCGAATCGCGGACTGGAGGACCCAACCGGCCATGCACCTAATCCAGCCAAAGAGCCCGCTTGCGGCAGGCGCGATTCGCTCCGCCCTTGTAGGTTGCACGCTGACTGTAGCTGCTGCAGCGCTGGCAATCCCGTTGCGAACGTGGCTGCAGTTCGTACCGTCAAGCCTCTTTGTACTGGCCGTCGTCTTCGCCTCGTGGTATGGCGGGAAGAGCGCCGGACTAATCGCCACTGGTCTTTCGGTCGTTGCGATGGACTTCGTGCTGATGGATCCGCTGTACACGCTCGCGCCTAACCTCGCATACCTTCCGAGCGCCTTCGTGTTTGCCTCGTGTGCGCTCGTGGTGGCCGAACTCACGTCCCGCCGGCGTGCTGCCGAACGCGAGCTGGTGGAGCTGAATCGGACCCTCGAGAACCGGGTGGAGACGCGAACTCGTGAACTGCAACTAGCGAATGAAAAGCTACGGCAGGAGGTCCTCTGGCGCACGGACGCTGAACGAGAGCTGGCCCGGAAGCATCATGACTTGCTGGACGCGAATGGAAGTTTGTCGGAGTTCGCGTCAACGGCTGCTCATGATCTGCAGGAGCCCCTAAGGACCGTCGTCTCCTTCTCTCAACTGTTACAGCGCCGATATGGAAGCTCTCTGCCGTCGGACGGAGCTGATCTGCTTAATTCCTTGCAATCGGCCGGAGGCCGGATGCAAAGGCTGCTTGAAGACCTGCTTGCGTATGCGCGCGCTGACAGCGATCTCGACCGCAAGGGACCGGTTTCACTCACTTCAGTCGCCGCTGCGGCCCGCGACAACCTCCGAGGATCGATGGAATCTGTGAATGCAAGTGTGAGGTGCGACCCGCTTCCAGACGTAATCGGCAACGAAACCCAGCTTGTGCAGGTGTTCCAGAACCTCATCTCAAACGCACTGAAGTACAGGCGACACGAAGCTCCTTACGTTCACGTTTGGGCGTACCTGGAACGGGACAACTGGGTGATCTGCGTGCGGGACAACGGCGCCGGGTTTGAGCAGTCAGACGCCGATCAGATCTTTCGGCCACTGAAGAGGCTGCACGGCAGGGAGGTTCCTGGCACCGGCATGGGCCTCGCGATTTGCAGGAGGATTGTCGAACGCCATGGCGGAAGAATCTGGGCAGAATCGGTCCGAGGTGACGGAACGGTCTTTCGTTTTACCCTGCCTCACATGACCAGGTTCCGTGCCGCTCACGATTCTGGAGCGCGTATGGAGACGGCAGTGGAACTCTAGCTTCTGTTCACCTGAGAGTAGTGTCCGAACGCTCAACTCGCCGCAGGGCCGGCGACCGGTCCGGCCGGTATTCCGGCTACTCCAGCCCTTGCACGGCCTTCTCGAAAACAATGCGGCAGGAGGCATCCTGCTCCTCGTCTGTACGGCCCTGCGCTCGTGTGGGCGAATGTGGGTCGTCGTACGTGCCAGCGTTGCGGATCGGCCGCAACGCGTGACATGGCAGGGGACTTACGGCGCGGCGTGGCTTGCAGGCGTTGGCTTCACCATGTCATTGTTTATCCTAGGGCTTACGTTTTCCGACGGATCAGTGCTGGCGAATGCGAGAATAGCATTCTTATTGCTTGTACGGTTGCTGCAATCACGAGCTACCTGCTGCTCAGCCGGTCAGTCCCTCGAATGCCTGAGACGGTCGGGCATGCGTTCCCGACTGCCGTCTTCCGTCACCTCGCCCACCAAAGGCCGGGCGTGTCGAATC
>DASQEG010000498.1:0-9288 GCA_035633775.1 Bryobacteraceae bacterium | reverse complement strand
CTCGGGCAAGCATTTCAGAAGAACGGGTACTTTAGCGGTCGTGTGGGGAAGATTTATCACTATGGGAATCCGGGTCAGATCGGCACTGATGGACTGGATGACCCACCCTCGTGGAACCAGGTCGTGAACCCGGCTGGAATTGACAAGCTGGAAGAAGAGCCCAGGCTAACGAACTACACACCCAACCGCGGCTTGGGATCGGCGGTGTGTTTCTACTCATCACCAGCTGCCGATGAGCAGCACACGGACGGCAAAGTCGCAGAAGCAGTGATCCGCATGATCGAAGCACATAAGGATCAGCCGTTCTTCATCGGTGCAGGATTTTACAGGCCGCATGTTCCCTGGATTGCGCCCGCCAAATACTTCGATATGTATCCGCTTGATAGTATCGACGTGCGCCCGTTCGAGGAAACCGAGCTCGCGATTGCACCCGAGCATGCGTACGTTACCAAGCCCGCCAACTGGGGCATGACGCTGGAGCAGCGACGCAACGCGATCCGGGCATATTACGCTTCGATCTCGTTCGTCGATGCGCAGATCGGAAAATTGCTGGACGCGCTGGAGCGGCTGAAGCTCGCTGAGAACACGACGGTTGTGTTCTGGAGCGATCACGGCTATCAGCTCGGCGAGCATGGTCAGTGGATGAAGCAAACTCTGTTTGAAAAGTCTGCCCGCGCTCCCTTGATATTCAGTGGGTCCGGTGTGGCCTCGCGCGGCAAGAGCAGCGTCCGGGCCGTAGAGTTCCTGGACATCTATCCCACTCTCGTTGAAATGTGCGGCCTAACGGGCGCTCAACCGAACTTGCACGGACGGAGCCTCGCTCCGCTGCTGAAGACCCCAAACGCGCCGAGGTCGAGCCCGGCGATCACTCAGGTACGGCGCGGGCAGGGCGAGAAGGCGATCCATGGGCACTCACTCCGAACGGAACGGTACCGGTACACTTTCTGGCAGAACGGCGAGCTCGGCGAAGAGCTGTACGACTATGAGACCGATCCGAAAGAGCTTCGCAACCTTGCTCCCGATGCGAAGCACAGCGCGTTGAAAGGTCGACTGAAATCGCAGCTTGAGCAAATCCTCCGAGCGAGGCAGAAGACCTGATCAGCGAGCCCCGGAATCTATGATGTAGCGAAGCGCGCAGGTGTATCAACCGACACCGTCCCGTACGTGATCAACGGATCGGCGTTCGTCAGTCCCGAGTTGACGAAGCGAGTAGTCAACGCCGTGCGCGAGCTCGACTTTACGCCTAACGCCCTGGCCCACCACCTCCAGACTTGCAGCACACGTATAGTCGCCATGCTGCGGCCCCGCGAACATTCGACGCCGACAGCGTAGCCGCAAATAACGTACGAGGAACTCAGCTGGCCGGGGACTCCCTCGTTCGGAACGGGCATGAGTAGAGCCAGCTCCATCCGTTGCCTCCTAACGATTCCGCTTCACAACACCTCCAAACCGGCCCGCAACAAAGCGGTGGCCGTCGTAGACAGCAACGGGCAACATGAAACCATGTTGAGACCGGTAATTCCATGGGCCGTTGCATGCCTTTTCACGCCGCTGTCAGGTGGGCAGATGTCGGATGTCCGATCCGCCTGGTCATACATCAGCGGCAACCTGATCGCCGCCGCGGTGAAACTCCCCGAGTCTGATTACAGCTTCCGTCCCACGCCGGATGTAAGGTCGTTTGCTCAGCTCGTCGGGCACGTTGCCGATGCACAATCTGCCTTTTGTGCGCCACTGCTCCCGCAAGCAAAACCACGATCCGGGGCCGAGAAGCTTACCGGTAAAGCGGACATCCTGGATGCGCTGAAGGAATCCGTGGCGCTCTGCACAGCTGCAGCCGACCGTGTGTCCGACGCCCAGGCCGCGGAGCATGTAAAGATGTTCGGACAAGACCGCGCCAGGCTGACGGTATTTTGGGCCAACATCGCACATTCCAATGAGCACTACGGAAATGTCGCCACCTATCTGCGGCTGAAGGGCGTCGTACCGCCCTCATCCGAGGGAGCTCTACGATCCCGCGTGTACTTCGATCAGGCGCACGGCCAGTTCGGTCCGCAGCCTGAGATGGCGGAAATCGGAGCACGAACCGGATATCAGGTTGTCGTGCAGGAGCAGCCCATCACTGCGGAGGGCTTAAAGAATTTCCGTGTACTGTACCTGCGGGCTCCATCGAAAGCAATTTCACCCTCGGAGAAGGACGCGATCGTGGGGTTCGTCAAGGGAGGCGGCTCGCTTTTGCTGGTGGTCGATGAAGAACAACGGCAGCAGCTGGCGGTTACCGGAGCTAATGACCTGATCGAACCCTTCGGCATGAAGCTCACGCCCGACACGCCCTACCTTCATAACTGCGGCGCCCTCGCCAAAGCAGGTGAGATCAACGCGGCCGATCGCGAGATTCCCTATAGCGGCGGCCGGGCGGTTGAGGGTGGCACGCCCTTTGCCTATCAGCTGGACAGAGATGGCAAGCCCGCGCAGGCTTTCGCCGCCTGGAAGAAGGTTGATAGTGGCGGCCGCATCATCGTTCTGGCGGAGGGAATGGCGAGCATTTTCCTCGGGAAGAAGGAAGGTCAGAGGCTCACCGGCCCGCCGCGTGACGCAATGAACACGGTCTACTGGGGAAAGGACAGCGTCATATTCATGGAAGAGGTACTCGCGTGGCTGGTCAAGAGGTAATGGATCAGAGCGTCTGACCAAGTCTGAGTTCAAGGTGCGCGCGGTATGTCCGGCTGAGCTTGACCCGCGCGCCGCCCTTCATCACCACGTCAAACTCACCGTGCGAAATCGGCTCCAGGTGGGAAACTCTGTCGATGTTGACAATTGCCGACCGATGAATCCGAATGAAGCATCGCGGATCGAGGCGCGACTCCAGGTCGCTCAACGACGTGCGATACAACACTTCTTTGCCGGCCGTGTGCAAAGTCACATACACTCCCGCGCCTTCAATCCACTCGACATCGGCAACGCTCAGGAAGCGGGTAGCGCCTGCGGCCTTAACGACCAGGCGGTCGAGCGTTCCCGCGCCGGTCTGGGCAGGCGAGATCATCCGCATTACTCGTTCGCCGAACTCCCGCATCCCTCGCTCATCGAAACGCGAGCGCGCCCGAGCCATCGTAGTCTCAAACCGTTCATCGCTGAACGGCTTCAGCAGGTAATCGAGTGCATTGGCTTCGAAAGCTGCAATCGCATGTTGATCGAAGGCAGTGACAAAGACGGTCAACGGCATTCGTTGTGCGCCGATCTCCTCTACCAGCCCAAGCCCATCAAGCTCAGGCATCTGCACATCCAGAAACACCAGATCGGGTTTGACGGAGCGAATCGACTCCGCCGCCCGGCGTCCATCGGTCGCCTCATGAACCGCTTCAATACTGGTCTCGCGGCGGAGCAGATCCATGATGCGCTGGCGCGCCGGAGCTTCGTCGTCTACGACAAGGACGGTCATTCGAGACTTATCCATTTGCCGCCGATGCAGCGTAGGAGAGCGGAATTCGGAGTTCCACTTCGACCCCGCCACCCTCGCGTGGGCGTACGTCGAAGAAGCTTTTTCCGTCAGGATAGAACCCTTCGAGGCGCTGACGCGTAACGGACAATCCAAGGCCCTCGGCACGGCGTTGCTTCCAGTCGGCGGGCAAGCCGGTCCCATCGTCTTCGACGCGTATCCAGAGATCGTCAGCGCGCGTTTGCGCAACAACCCGTACAGTCCCGCCGGAAGCACGTGGAGAGATCCCATGCCGGATTGCATTCTCCACCAGCGGCTGGATTGTCATCGACGGCACCAGGGCGTGTCTTGCCTGGTCGTCGAGTACCTGCTCAAAGCGCAGCCGGTCTCCAAACCGAATTCGCTGTATCGCCAGGTAATGATCGAGAAAAGCGAGCTCATCGACCAGGGGAACGTGCTGCTGCTGATTGATCTCCAGACTCAGCCGAAGAAGATCACCGAGGTGCTCGATCATTGCTCGCGCCAGCCGGGGATCCGTTTCGACCTGGGACGAGATGGTGTTCAGGGCGTTGAACAGGAAATGTGGATCGAGTTGCAAGCGGAGCGCATGCATGCGGGCTTCGGTGGAGAGTCTCTCCAGGCGCTCCATCCGGAGTTCACTGGACAGGTACCGCTCGTAATACTGTTTGGCGAGCCAACCTCCCAGAATCAGCCAGTACACCAGCAAGCTCCAGAGCAACATGCCCTGCAGACCGCGAACCAGAATGCCCGAATCAGCGACCATGGCGAACGACCCGACTCCGAGCAGTGCTCTCATCGCTGTAGCTGTATACGCGAACAGGATTGTCAGCACAACGCTCAGGGGTACATGGCAAATGAGACGCCAGCCGATCTGCCGGTCCGATAGTGGAAGGCGACGATCGATCGCGACGATTACCATTGTGATCAGGCCCCAGGACCACCACTCGGCAAGCGAGGTCCTTAGAACGTCCTGCCACTCGGTGCTGCGCGCTAACTGCGGGAGGGCAAATAAGACGCCCATGGCAGTCCATCCCACGAGGGACGCGGCCGCAGTGCGTGAAGTGGGCATCATTTGGACAATTGATTATCCGACAGACTTCCGTGTGAGGAACAAATTTGTTGCAAGGCGGACGGCAGAACCCCGCAGCCGGACTTTCTTGTGCACCGCCCCGCTGTTGTGCTGTACGCCGTCAATGCCCGGCCAGCATCGATGATGAGCTCATACTGGCTTTAGTGATGGAGACGATCTCGGAGGGCCTGGTCAGAGGTCGCCTGCACGTGCCGGCGGACCCATGGACAGCCGGCGTCGTACTCGCGCACGGCGCTGGTTCGAACGCTGAATCCCCGCTGCTGGTTGGAGTCGCAAACGCATTCGCCTCGCGAGGGGTCCTTGCTCTGCGCATCAATCTTCCGTTTCGTCAGCAGGGCCGGACCGGTCCGCCGCATCCCGCGCGCGCAGCCCACGATCGTGAAGGCATCAGCGAAGCTGCAGCTGTTCTCCGCGGTCGTGGTTGCGAGACCGTCTTCCTCGGTGGACACTCCTACGGAGGGCGGCAGGCGAGCATGCTAGCCGCCGAGAATCAGTGTTCGGTACGCGCTCTGCTCCTTCTCGGTTACCCGCTCCACCCACCGCGAAAGCCGGACCAGATGCGCACGGCACACTTCGCGAGCCTGGTGACACCATCTCTGTTCGTCTCCGGTACGCGAGATCCTTTCGGAACGCCCGAGGAATTGCGGACGGCGCTGCCGGCTCACGCTGAGTTGATACTCATCGAGGGCGCAGGCCACGAACTCAAGCCTGTGGTGAAGAATGCCGCATCGGTGGTGGAAGCTTTTCTGGATTACGTGTCACGAGTAGGCGACTGAACGCCTGCATGTTCGGTCTCGCACCCGGTAAACGCATCAGTTCCCGATCGGGAAGACATCGGCCGCCGCGTGTCAGTCGGTGCGCCGCTCGCTGCGCAACCGGGGTCGTATACGGCAGCGATGTTCACAATCACAGCCTCTGTAAAGGCAACGGACACGCACGGTGGAGCTGCAGAATCCAGTAAGTCCAGTTCAACGGGACCTCCTCTGAGCCCGAGCCCGACGCGGATCGGGCACATCTGCTGCGACTCGGTTCGAACGGTTGCCGACGACTGCCGCAAGGTGCTCGCCAGTCAACGTCGACTTCGCGGCGACAAGATCGGCCGGGGTACCTTCAAAGACGATCCGCCCGCCATCGTGACCCGCGCCCGGCCCAAGGTCAATGATCCAGTCGGCGTGCGCCATAACGGCTTGGTGGTGCTCGATGACGATGACCGACTTGCCGGAGTCGACCAGGCGGTCCAGCAACCCGAGCAGTTGCTCAAGATCGGCCAGGTGCAGGCCGGTAGTCGGCTCATCGAGAACGTAGACACCGCCATCCGTCCCCATGTGCGTCGCAAGCTTCAGCCGCTGCCGCTCGCCACCTGACAAAGTGGTGAGAGGCTGCCCGAGGCGCAGGTAGCCGAGGCCGACGGCGGCGAGGCGCTGCAGGATGGCGTGCGCTGCCGGCGTACGCGCTTCGCCAGCGCCAAAAAAAACGACTGCGTCCGCGACGGACAGGTCGAGCACCTCGGCGATGTTGAGCCCGCCAAGCCGGTACTCCAGCACCGACGCCTGAAAGCGCCGGCCCTCACACTCCTCGCATAACGTGCTAACCTCCGCCATCATTCCCAGGTCGGTGTAAATAACTCCAGCACCGTTGCAGGTCGGACAAGCGCCTTCGGAGTTCGCGCTGAACAGGGCTGGCTTCACACCGTTCGCCTTCGCAAACGCCTTGCGGATCGGCTCCAGCAGGTCGGTGTACGTGGCCGGGTTGCTCCGCCGCGAGCCACGGATCGGAGCCTGATCGACCGAGACTACCCCGTCCCGGCCAGATACCGAACCGTGGATCAGTGAGCTCTTGCCGGACCCGGCCACGCCCGTTACAACAACCAGCACGCCGAGCGGGATGTCCACGTCAACGTCCTGAAGATTGTGAGTGCGGGCGCCGCGAATTTCCATCACGCCTGACGCCCTCCGGAACGACTGCTTCAGTGCGGCCCTGTCCTTAAGGTGACGCCCGGTAAGCGTGCCGCTGGCGCACAAACCATCGAGCGTTCCTTCGTAGACCACTTCGCCGCCGGCGGTTCCAGCACCGGGGCCGAGGTCTACTATGTGGTCCGCGATCGCGATTACCTCCGGCTTGTGCTCGACTACAAGGACCGTATTCCCCTTGTCGCGCAACCGGAGCAACAGCTGGTTCATACGCTCGATGTCGTGGGGGTGGAGCCCGACCGTCGGCTCATCGAAGACGTAGGTCACATCGGTAAGCGACGACCCGAGGTGACGGATCATCTTAGTGCGTTGCGCCTCGCCTCCTGACAATGTGCCTGACGGCCTGTCAAGGCTCAGGTAACCGAGCCCAATCTCCACGAAAGAGTCCAGCGTCTTCCGGAGACTATCCAGCAACGGTGCGACGGATGGGCTGTCCAGACCGCGCACCCAGGTAGCCAGGTCGCTGATCTGCATTGCACAAGCCTCCGCGAGGTTGACCCCATTGATCCTGGAGGACCGGGCGGCCTGGTTGAGCCGGGTGCCGTTGCACTCGGGACAGACGGTGAACGTGACCGCACGCTCAACGAACGCGCGGATGTGCGGCTGCAGGGCGTCGACGTCCTTGGACAGGAAAGACTTCTGGATCCGGGGAATCAAGCCTTCATAGGTGAGATTCAGGTTCTCGACCTTGACCTTTGTCGGCTCCTTGTGGAGGAAGTCATGCTTTTCCTGCTTCGTGTACTTACGAATCGGCTTGTCCGGGTCGAGGAAGCCAGACGCGCTGAAGATCCGCACTTGCCAGCCGTCGACGGTGTAGCCAGGAATCGTGAGTGCGCCCTCATTGAGCGACTTGCTGTCGTCGTACAGCTGCGACACGTCGATGTCCGTGACGGATCCCATGCCCTCGCATCGTGGGCACATCCCGCCGGTCACGTTGAACACCCGCTTCTCGGTCTTGCCTGCTCCCTTCTCGATCGAGATCTGCCCGACCGCCCGGACGGACGGGACGTTGAAGGAGAACGCGTTCGATGAGCCGATGTGCGGGTCGCCAAGCCGGCTGAAGAGCACCCGCAGCATCGCGTTAGCGTCCGTCGCCGTGCCCACCGTCGAGCGCGCGTTCGCGCCCATTCGCTCCTGATCGACGATGATCGCCGTCGTTAGTCCTTCAAGTACGTCGACCTCGGGCCGGGCCAGCGTTGGCATGAAGCCCTGCAGGAAGGCGCTGTAGGTCTCGTTGATCAACCGCTGCGACTCGGCCGCAATCGTGCCGAACACCAGCGACGACTTGCCCGATCCGGAGACGCCGGTGAATACGGTCAGCCGCCGCTTGGGGATCTCAACGCTGACATCCTTCAGATTGTTCACCCTGGCGCCCCGGACGCGGATGAGGTCGTGGCGGTCTGCTGTATATTGCCCGGAGGACGTCATATTCGCGATCCTTTCATCGACTATCGAAGGTTGATCAAGAGATCCCTGCACCATTTGCTCCTGGCACTCTCGCGAGCAGGTCAACGAGTTTTCCGCCCATCATCTTCCAGCCATAGCGCGCGCCGCCAAAGTTCTGCTTCTGATCCGGCCTGAAGCCCGAGTGCACGAGCAAGAGGCGGGTTCCCGCCGCAGTCGGCGTCAGGGTGAAGGTCACTACCGTATCCATGTCACCAACGACCCACGCGTAGCTGAGCTTCTTTTGAGCTTCGATCTCGAGCATTCGGCAGTTCACGGTACCGTCCCACCCTGGGTAGGGCTGCGTCTTGAACGTGAACACTGTGCCGGGTTCGAGCTCAAGGCCAACAACGGGCAGCAGCCACTCGGCAAGCAGTACGGGATCAGTGAGCGCCCGCCACACCTTCTCGGGCGGATGGTGCAGGTCGAACTTGAATGAGATGGATTCCGTTTGCGATGGCGCGGTCTTGTCCATGGGAGTCACTAGTCCGTTTTTTCCAGCAG
This sequence comes from Bryobacteraceae bacterium, assembly GCA_035633775.1. Classification (GTDB taxonomy): domain Bacteria; phylum Acidobacteriota; class Terriglobia; order Bryobacterales; family Bryobacteraceae; genus JAWXCM01. Next base: position 827 of record DASQEG010000498.1, on the reverse strand, counting down.
TTCTTCAAGCCGATCGAGGTGCTCCGTCCAGAATGCGCGGTAGTGCGCGATCCAGTCGATCAGCGGCTTCATACCGCGCGGCCTCACACGGTAGTAGACATAGCGCCCCTCGCGGCGATGGTTCACCAGACCGGCAGCCTTCAAACTGGCGAGATGCTGCGAGATCGCTGGCTGCGAGATGTCGAACCGCGCCGTAAGGTCCTTCACCGCTGCTTCGCCACGGGTGAGCGACTCGAAAATCGCCCGCCGGCTGGGGTCGGCGAGGGCCTGGAAGATCTTGTCCTCGATTACAGACGCCCGCTGCATCCACCATTTATAAGCGTTGGCTTATTGGTTGTCAAGTGGCGTGCGAACACGGGCAGAAGGTCCGGCTTTGAAACGTCCGATTGCATCGGCTGCGGAGAGGGTCATCTGCACCGGTACCGTCGGACAGAAGTCCAAGTGTCCAGCCGGTCACAAGCTAAGATGTGTACCGGTCTACGTATGGCTTCCGTCTCCGTCATCATTCCCGCTCGAAACAGCGAGGCTACTTTGGCGCGGACGCTGGATAGCCTGCGAGCTCAGAGCATAGAGCACTGGGAAGCGATTGTCGTGAACGATGGATCGTCCGACGGAACTCCGGCGATCGCTCGTGAATATGCCGAGCGTGACGGGCGAATTCGGGTCATCACTGGTGCGGGGAAAGGCGTAAGCGCGGCTAGAAACTGCGGCATTGCCGCTGCACGTTGTGACTGGCTCGTATTTCTGGACGCGGACGATGAACTCAGGCCTGATTACTTGCTCGAGATGTGCGCCGGCCTGGAGCAACGCTCTGCGCTGCTCGTCAT
>DASQEG010000497.1:0-10007 GCA_035633775.1 Bryobacteraceae bacterium | reverse complement strand
CGGACCAAAGTTCCGTGGCGGCCGATCTCCTTCGTCACGCCCGCGTGGCGGACCAAACTTGCGGGGCGGCCGATCGTCATCGTCACGTCGTGGCGGCGCCGCAAACTTGCGCGGCGGCCGGAGATCCCGGATTAACGGTTCACTTCTCGGCGTCGGCGGAGCGGCAGCTGCGGGCTTCTCTTCAGCATCGGGCACTCGCACGACACCCACGACAGGCGGGCGGATCGGACGCTTTCGCTCCTCCTCCTCTTCTTCCCGTTCGCGCTGCCCCTGACGTGCCGATTTGCGGCCAGCCTTTTCCTCAGGCGGCTCAGGTGCCGCATCGATGATCGCGTCGCACGTACCCACAACAGGTACGGCCGCCGCTAGATCATGCACGCGCACCATCGCGGCGTCCCCAATCGTGATTGCGACAGCCACAGCAGCGGCCGTGGCGTACTCGGTCGCCTGAGGGTCATCCTGCGCAAGAAACGATTTGCGGGATGGACCAACGAGCACCGGAACCAGCAGCCGCCGCAACTCGCCGAGACGGGCCATCAGTTCCGAGTTCTGTTCCTTTCGCTTGCCGAATCCGACGCCAGGGTCGATGAGGAGATGGTCGAGTTCGATTCCGGCGCGGCGAGCCCTATGGATGGAGGATTCGAGATCAGCCGCAATCTCGCCCATCACGTCTCGCATAGGCGGCTGCTTGGCCCATTGATCGGGTGTTCCCCGGGTGTGACCGAGGACGAGCCCGCCGTCGGCATCGCGAACCACCCTGGCGAGATCCGGCTCCCATACAAGACCGGACACGTCGTTGATTGCAACGGCACCGTGTTCGAATGCCCTCTCAGCGACCTCCGGCTTATAGGTGTCGACAGAGATCGGGATCTCCAGCCGCCCTTTAAGACGTTTCAGTACAGGTATGAGCCGCCGGAGTTCCTCTGCTGCCGAGATGCGCTCGGAACCAGGGCGCGTGCTCTCGGCGCCTACGTCAATGATGTCCGCCCCGGCGCGTTCCATTTCGAGAGCGTGCTGAACGGCATTGTCAGGCTCGAGGAAACTGCCGCCGTCCGAGAAGGAGTCCGGCGTGACGTTCAGGATGCCCATGATGAGAGTGCGCTCGCCGAGTTTGAGCGAGCCACCCCGAAATTTCCATTCCGTGCGTTTGCGTGTCATTCGTAGCGGAGGCAGACGATGGGATCGAGATTGGCGGCACGGTTCGCCGGATAGTACCCGAAGAAAATGCCTACGCCCACCGAGATGGCCACCCCCAGCGTAACCCAAAGCGGAGAGACCACAGCAGGAATCGAGGGCATAACTGTGCGAACCACAAGAGCTATGCCTGCACCAAGGGCGATGCCGATCACGCCTCCGATTACTGCAAGGACCACGGCCTCGAGAAGGAACTGCACACGAATATCGGATTTCCGGGCCCCGATAGCTTTCCGTACGCCGATCTCACCCGTACGCTCTGTGACGGAGATCAGCATAATGTTCATCACTCCGATGCCACCCACCAGCAAGCCGACGGAGCTGATGATGCTCGTCAGCAACACCAGCGCGCCGGTGAGCTGTGACCAAAGGTTGGTCAGGAAGTCCGGTGAGGTGATCTCAAAATCGTTCTTGTCATTGTGCTTCACCTTGCGAAGGCGGCGGACGGCGTCGGTCATCTCGTCCACCACGGCCTGTGAATCCGCTCCCTTCGGGATCGTGAACGCCAGGAAAAATTCCTTGTTCTCCGGGAACTGCTTATGGAAGAGGCTGAACGGGATCACGGCGAAGTTGTCTACGCCCGGACCGCCGAACAGTCCGGGATCGTGCTCGAACACGCCAATCACCTCGTACTGGCGACCTTCCATGCGCACCATCTTGCCGATCGGATGAGCTTGCCCGAACAGCGATTCGGCGATGGCGAATCCGATTACGACGACTGGCCTCGCGTGCTCTTCGTCGAATCGCGTGATGAACCGGCCTTGCGCAATGGCAAACAGCGGAATGGCATCCGCGTACTCAGGTTCAGCTCCGCGGAGGATGATCCGCTCCACCACGTTTGCTCCGTGATGGATATCGACTGAGTTGCCGAAGAAAGCGGCACGCGTCCCGAAGATCGTAACCTGATCGACGTTGCGAGTGATCTCGCGAAGTCGCTCGGCGTCTGTTGGCTCGAAGTACTTACGTTTACGGATGTGTTCCGGCATGCGCCCAAAACGAGGGCCTGCCGGGATTCTGGAAACAAAGTACGTGCGCGACCCGAACTGCTCCACCCGCTCCTGGATGTATCCGTTCAAACCGTCGATGATGGATGCGACCGAGATGACGCTGGTGACGCCGATGACGATGCCGAGAATCGTCAGCCCTGAACGCACCTTGTGGGAACGCAGGGTGTCAAGCGCGACCAGCAGGTTCTCCCGGATTTCAGAACGGGTCATCGTCAGTCGGACCTCAGGGCCGTGATCGGATCCAGATTGGCTGCGCGCATCGCGGGGTAAAGACCGAAGAAGAGCCCGATCAGGGAACTGAGCACGATACCGAGCACCGCGACCCAGGTCTGCACGGAGGCCGGGAAGGCCGTAAATGTTCGCAATGCGAGCGCAAGGGCGAATCCGGCCGTAACGCCTGTGAAGCCGCCCACCAGGCACTGCATAACACTTTCTGTCAGGAACTGCTTTGTCACATCGCGTTTCGTCGCGCCAAGTGCCCTGCGAATCCCGATCTCCTTGGTTCGCTCAGTCACGGAAACAAGCATCACGTTCATGATGACGATGCCCCCCACCACGGCCGAGATCGAGCTGACCATCAGGAACACCGCGAAAAACGCTCCGCTAATCTGCTGCCAGAGTGAGATATAGCTCTCCTTGGTGCCGACGAAGAAGTCGTTGTCCTTCCCCGGGCGGACATGCCGCCGTGCTCGCAGCAGCACAGTGACCTGATCCTGAGCCAGCGAGAACTGCTCCGCACCGGGGTTGGTCAGGACGTTCAACGTGAGACTGAAGCGGGGCCGCATGCGAAGGAACTGGCCCAGAGGAACGATTGCGAAGTTGTCCTGGTCCTGCCCGAGTACCGACCCGATTTTCTCGAAGGTTCCTATGACGGTGTACTCGGTGCTCGCAATGCGAATAACTCGCCCAAGCGGATCGCTACCTGGAAAGAACTGCTGCACGAGCGAATCGCCGATCATCGCGACCTTTGCCGAGTGCTCCTCCTCGGTGGGCGTGAAGTACCGGCCTTGAATAAGCGTTCGGGTGTCGATCGCGCTCATGTTCGCCGTGTGCCCGTGGATATTTACGTCCGCCAGCTCATTCTCGCCGTAGCGCACAGTCGCAGTAGTGCTGCCGCTGGCGCCCGCCGACTGGCAGGCGTCGCAGGACTCCCGGACGGCTTCCAGGTCATCCGGTTCAATGTGCTTGTGCTTCAGAGCCTTCAGAATGATGTTGAAGTCAGTGGCCGCAAACGGCGTTCGCGCTACCTGGAACACGTTCGTGCCGAGATTCGCAATCTTCTGCTCAACGTACAGATTGGCACCCTGGACGATCGTCATGACCGTGATGAGTGTCGCGACACCCATGGTGAGACCAACCACGGTCAGGACGGTCCGCAGCCGGTGCGCCTTCAACGAGGCACCGCTTTGACGAATGCTGTCGTTGAGCGCGAGCATATTCACCTTCAGGCCGGGACGATCACGTGCTTGTACTTGCGTCCTGCTCGAACGATATACTCACCTGCTTCGAGGCGCTGCGACGGCCCGGTTACCGCCACAGAGTTCTCATCAGGTAACGCGAAAACTTCCACCGTTCCGGCGGATTTGATCATTTTGTCGGCCTCGGTAACGGAATTCACGAACTTGGACTGCTGAAGAATCCGGTTCAGTCGCGAGTCGGTAGAGGTGCAATGTTCCAGAGAATCGGCGGGCGGCAGACCTCCCCACGACTGCGCAATGCGCTCGGCTTCGCCTTTGGAATGAAACTCGCTTACAATCAGCCGGGCAAGATCTTTCTTGTGCTCGAGCGTGTTCCCTGAATGTTTGCGAGCTTCGATATCGCTGACAGGCACATCGGTCAGAAGTTCGAAGTACCGCCACGTCAGATCGTCGGGCATGTTCATCAGCTTGCGGAACATGTCTGCAGGCGTCTCGGTGATGCCAACGTAGTTAGCTTTGCTTTTGGACATCTTCTCGACGCCGTCAAGCCCTTCGAGCAGCGGCGTGGTCGCGACGATTTGCGGCCGCTGGCCGTAGTCTCGCTGCAGTTCACGGCCAACCAGCAGATTAAACTTCTGATCCGTACCGCCGAGTTCGACGTCGGACCGCAAAGCTACTGAGTCGTAACCCTGGGCAAGCGGGTACAACAGTTCGTGAACCGAGATCGGCACGTTCTCCCGGAACCGCTTGGAGAAGTCGTCCCTTTCCAGCAGACGTGCGACGGTGTACTTTCCGCACAGACGAATGATCTCGTAAAAGGTCAAGCCGTCGAACCACTCGCTGTTGAACCGAATCTCGGTTCGTGCAGGATCGAGGATTTTGAAGACCTGCGACTTGTAGGTCTCGGCATTGCGGACGATGTCATCGCGCGTCATTGGTGGACGCGTGATATTGCGGCCTGTCGGATCCCCGATCAGCCCGGTCATGTCACCGATCAGAAAAACGACCTGATGCCCGAGATCCTGGAAGTGCTTGAGCTTGCGAATCAGGACGGTGTGGCCCAGATGGAGGTCCGGCGCAGTCGGGTCGAACCCGGCCTTTACCCGCAGCGGGCGGCCTTCTGCCAGCCGCGCTCGAAGGTCGTCTTCGGGTATAACCTCTGACAGACCTCGCTTGAGGTATTCGAGCTGATTCTCAACGGTACGGGTCAAGCAGACATTTTAACGTCTGGACCCGCTATTCGCCCGTAAACCTTACCGATTTCGTTCTCCCGCCGGCGCGAACTTCGAATGCGTTTGCTCCGGCGGCTGGACCGAGGCGCACCTCGACAGTCCAAAATCCGGGGTAGAAGGAGCTTCTCTGCACGCTTACGACAGACCCTCCACCTTCGGTGACCACCACCTCCGGCCTGGAGTCCACTGACAGCCCGGCTGCATCGGAAGGACGGATTGTGAATTCCTGGAGAGACTCGCGACGCCCGCTGTCGTCGTACTCACCCACGGTCAGTCGGTCCACCGTTCCCGAAGACACGGCATACCAGTAGGGAACCGAAGCCTGCGTGCTGTTGGTCGAGCTGCGCACCACTAGGAAGCCGTGGTATTCGCCCGGAGGCAGGCCCGCTGCCTGCAACGTGACACGCAGCTTTGACACACCGCCCGCAGGCGAAGACAAGCTGGACGCTGAAACAGCTGGTGCAGGGCCACCCCCGATCGGCTGCACTTCTACGGAGTACGTGTCCTCCGTGTTCGCGAGGTTTTCTATCGTGAGGTCAAGCGTCTGGTATGGATCGCTGCTTCCGACGCCGAAGTTCAAGGCATGCGGAAACGCGGTGACCGTCGACCGCACGGCTGCCGCGACGTTGAGCAGGCCGGCGCCGGTCTGCTGCACGGGAGCCGGTGCCGTCTGCTGTGAATAGGTAAACGTCGAGGAACTTCCGATCAGAAGCGACCGGTACTGGTCCGCACGAAGGCCGGGCCGCAATGCTTTCAGGACAGCAGCAGCACCGGCAACCATCGGGGCCGAGAAACTGGTTCCCGAGGTCACCTGGTACAGGTTCTCCCCGTTCTTTACCGGGCCTGCGCTCAGCACAGATGTACCGACACCAAGGATCTCCGGTTTCACTGCGCCTGCATGGGACGGGCCCCGGCTGCTCGAGGAGCTGAGCCTCGCTGAGGTGACGTCAACGGGTGATGAGACGAAGTTCAGCGTGGCTTCCAGGTTTCGGCCGGCATTCAGGACGGATCTCACCGCAAGGCCGTCCTGATATCCGATCATGATGCCCGGCAGTTCTGCCTCGCCGGCCGACCACGTGCCCGGTGATGGTTCATCGGCATGCGTGTAGATCACGGCCGCAATGGCACCGCCAGCTTGTGCATTCCGAAGCTTCTCTTCGAAGTAACAATCGCCGCGCAGGATGAACGCCACCCGGCCGGTGAGGGACCCGGAAGGAGCAGGGGCGCAGAGCAGACCCGTCGAGTCGAAGCTCTCGACGTTAGCCAGGCGCCCGGACAACGCACGCTGCGACTCAGAACGGTTCGATGGCGAGGCCAGGAGGATTGCTTCGCCGATCCGCACATTCGAGACGAAGACCCGGTCGTTCCAGGCATTCCCTACCGTGATCGCGGATGGCGCGGTCCCTGGTGAGCCAACAGTTGCGGCGTCCGGTCCCGAGTTCCCGCTCGCCACTACGACGATCAGTCCCGCTTCGCTTGCGCGTTCGACGGCCCTCGCGAGGATGTCCTTCGAAGGATCCGAGACGGGAAAGCTGCCGAGGCTGAGATTCACGACGTCCATACCGTCAGCTACTGCATCGTCGAGGGCGCGCAGAACCGCATCGGTAGAGGCTCCATCGGCACCATCCGCAAATACCTTGTAGGACCCAAGCCACGCTTTTGGAGCAACGCCGGTGATCGTTCCACGAGGACTGCTGACGGTGCGTCCGGCCGCGATCATCGCGATTCCGGTGCCATGACCATCGGTGTCGCGCGAGGAGCCGTCACGCACGTAGCGGCGCGACACGATGACCTTCGAGTTCACGTTCGTACTGTCGTCCGCATTCCTTGTTTTCGGATAACCTTCCGGCATCGACAGGCCAGGATCCTGGAACGCGGTGTGCGAACTATCGATTCCCGTATCGATGATGCCGATCTTGATCCCGCGGCCGGCGTTCTCGACACCGCCCGCCAGCGTCCATGCCTCTGTAACCTTCTGAAGCACGATCGCGCGGTCCAGCAGCTTGCGGTACTTCTGGACAGGGTAAACTCCCGCCACGCCCGGTACAGCAGCCAGCGCGGCGGCTTCCTGCGGTGATGCCTCAACCGCCAGTGTGCTTACCAGGAGTTCCGACACAGGCTCTGCCACCATGCCCCGGTCCGCCAGCGCAGCGCGAACCCGGCTCTGGGAGGAACGGATTGCGGCGAGCCGGTCCGAAGCTGCATTGCGCCGCCCCTTCATTACCGCCGGTTCATCGGTCAGTTCCACAATGTACCGCCCGGGAACGATCTGGCCTGACACGGAAGCCGCCAGCGCCAGAGAGAGGATTAGTGCAAAACGTCTCAAGGTACTCCTGTCTGATTATCGGTTGATCGCCGCGTCGCTTTAGCTTATTTACTCGCGGCTCACCGGACAACCAGAGTCGAAGGCCGTGAGGCGTTTCCGTCTGCCGTTACAACGACGGGGTGCAGTCCGGCCGGAACGTCCTCGGGCACGACGACGTTGATTTGATACAGCCCAACAAACCCCGGGGCAAGGCCGCTGAACAGGACCGGCGCAGGGCGTCCCGCGATGGTGACTTGCGGCGCCACACGAGTCCTGGCCAGTGGGTTGGATGGCCCGGGAGCACCACTCGCCGGCTGATTCTCGACCGCTCCAAGTCCATTCACATACAGGCTGATCGCACGGCCCCGGACCGCGCCGTTGTCGCTGGTAATCACGCCACTCTCACCTGCGGCGGCCACCACACGTCGACCTGAAGCATCTGTGAACTCAAACAGCGAAGGCGCGGAACTGGCGATCGGAACCGTGACAAGCGAGCTGGAGGAGTCACCGATAGAGACCTTCATCAGGGCACTGCTGACTCCCTGCAACTCCCACGGGATGAGTACATTGATTTGCGACGGACTTACGAACGACACCCGTCCAGGGACACTGAGTCGCTGCGATGGGACCTCGAAGCTGACACTCACACCTACAAGCGCCAGGGGCCCGTACGGCGTGCCAAACCCACGCTGCGCTTCGCTCAGCCCCTGCCCGTACAACGTAATGTATGAGCCTGGTGCATAACTACGCGCCGGCTGACCAGAGGCCGCATCGACTATTCCCGTCGAGGCTATGGATGGGCGCGGCCGCGCGCGTCCGCCGACATACATACCAAAATCGCGGTTGTCGGCGAGGCCGATGTAGAACTCCTGCTCGCCCAGTTCCGGCCCAATACGAACATCGGCCCACCCGATCCCCAGCTCGTCCGTCCTCGGCCCGCCTTCGATGATCGACCCTCCGCCGAGCGTGCTTGCGAGGTTCACCGCTGCGTTCGGCACAGGTATTCCGTACCGATCCACAACCTTGAACAGCAGCGACTGCGTCATGTCGGGCTCGGCTTCGAAGGCATCTCCGAGCAAAGGGAAGATGTTGTATGGCACGCCATCGCCAACCAGGTACAGATACGGCACTCGCAACGGCGTTGCGCCTCCGGTGATCTCCAGGTATCCCTCGTAAACTCCCGGTCCAGGGCGAGACCCATCGAGCCGGACGTTCACATCCTCGGTGCAGCCGCGTGGCAGGTTGAAGCTGGTTCGGTTCGCCGCGACCCGCGCGGCTGTGGTCCCGCCAGCCGTCGGGACGACAGACAGGCGCAAGGAGATTTGCTCCGAGCCGTGATTGCAGATGCGGAGACCCTTCGGCGAAGGAGCGGGAGTTCCGAAGGCACCAAAACTAAGCACCGAGGGCTCGACCGTAACGTTGGTCGCGAGAGCAGCTGCGGCGTCCACACGCCCGGCACCAACATCCATCACACCCGCTGTGATTCGCCTGTTCTCGCCATCGTAGTCGACGATCCGAGGGTCGGCTGTATTCACGACGGCGGACTTGAGTTGCGCGGGAGTGAAGGACGGATTTTTCTGCTTTACAAGGGCAGCGATACCTGCGACGATCGGCGCCGCAAAGCTCGTGCCCTGCACAGCTGTGTAGCCGTCCTGCGAGTACATTTCCCCGTTCGGGTCGAATCGCTGCGTCGGCACATACAGGTCGGTTCCCGGGGCCGAGACCTCGGGCTTAATTGCGTTCTCCCGGATCGATGGTCCGCGTGACGAGAACACCGCCACGAAGTCGGAATCCTGCGTGGGCACCGAGCTCAATGCGGGATCAAGCGTCACGGTGGCCGATGAATTCGCACGTACGAAGCTTCTCAGCGCCTCGCCACTGCGGTTGCCGATGACCACGAGCGGTATGCCGCTCTCTTCAACGTCATTGATCGTGACCGGGTTGTTGAACCCCTCGCGCTGCATGAGAATGACGCCCAGCGCTCCGGCCCGCTGGGCATTCTGCACCTTGAGAACGATCTGGCAGTCTCCCCGGCGGATCAGGGCCCAGGCACCGTTGAGCGATCCATTCGGCAGCGGCGCACATGCGAGATCATCGATCGCGAGCGTTCCAACATCCACCACGCGCGCGTCTACCGGTCCGGCCAGACGAGGTCCGGTGCCGAACAGGGCGTTCACACGGCGCAGGTCAGCAGGTGCATTCGGGTGGTTGACACGAAGTGCCTGGTACCAGATGTGAGCGTTCGTCGTGGCACCCACCGTAATGGCTGCAGGAGCTGAGCCAGGTGTGTGAATCGAGTTGTACGTCGGAATCCGAATGCCGTAGTCGCCATCGTTCCCTGCAGACACGACGACGGCGAGGCCGGCGGCGACGGCGTTTTCCACGGCGGCTGCACGCCAGTCGCACGGACCGTTGCCCTGCGCACTCGGCCGGCACTCGACGGGAGGTTCATTGTCGCGTGGACCCCATGCTGCTGGGGCGCCGAGCGAGAGTACAGCGACATTCATCCCGTCGGTGAGAGCGTCATTCAATGCCTGGATGACCACATCGTCATACGTGTACCGCCCGTTAACGCCCGGGGAACCGAACACCTTGTAATTACCAAGCCAGGCCGCGGGAGCTACGCCAGTCACCGTTGCCGCGGGACCCGTGTTGCGCACGGCGGCGGCGATGGCGGCGACGGCCGTTCCATGTCCGACGCGATCCCGGGGCGACAAGTCGTCTGGCCGCGAGAACTCAGGCTCGCCGCCAACCAGCATGTCCACATAGCTCCGCGCTACGATCACCTTGCGGTTGACGTAAGCGCAGTCACCGCGATCTTCGCGACATTTCGGGAAGCCAGGCGGGTACT
>DASQEG010000496.1:0-3815 GCA_035633775.1 Bryobacteraceae bacterium | reverse complement strand
CGTAGAACTCGTCAAAACCCTGCCGGTTCGGCACGCCATCGTTCCCAGCCGTTCCCAATCCCCATTTGCCGACCAGCCCCGTCCGATAGCCCGATTTCCTGAGGATCTCGGCGACAGTGACATCCTCCGGCAGCAGGTCCACGCGTGCATTGCCCCGGATGCGGGCATGCCCCTGATGCAGCCCGGTCATGAGCGTGCAACGAGAGGGCGCGCATACGGTGCTGCCGCAGTACACCTGTGTGAAGCGCATCCCCTCGCTCGCAAGCTGATCGAGGTTCGGCGTGCGGATGAGCTTCTGCCCGTAGCACCCGAGGTCTCCGTATCCCAGGTCGTCGGCCAGGATGAACAATATGTTCGGCTTCGGTCCACCCGCCGCGGCGGCCGCCGTTGCACCAGCCGTCGCAAGCAGGAATTGGCGGCGATTCATCACCATCACAGCGTAGCCTCAGGGCTGGTAGGGCTTGTAGCGGTTAGCCTGCAAAGCCGCATGTGCCTGCTCGACGTCACGCTCATGGACATAGAAGAAGGCGCCGATGCGCTCGGATGCGAAGATGATTCCCCCACGATATGTGTCGGGCTCAACGTCGTACTCCAACCCTGCCCGTGTCAGCACTTCCTCCAGCGCGAGCGCTTCCTTCAGCTTCTTCGCGATATAGATCAGAACCTGCTGGTGCTCGGAAGCTTCCTCAGGTGGTGTGACATTTTCCACGCATCCAGATTAACGTGTTCAGGAGGCCTGTCCGCTACACTTGTAGGAACCCGGCATGGCCTACCAACGCCCCGAAAACAAACAAGAAGCTCTGCGAATTGCGTGTGGGCTTTGGGGGATTCAACCCGAATACTGGGACATCTTTGGACATCACCACTGCGCATCGCCTGAGGCACAGGCGCGAGTGCTTGGCTCGATGGGCATTCCTGCGACGAATTACGAAGAACTGTCTGCGGCCATTGAGGCGCGCATCTCGTCCGAATGGACCACAATCGTTACACCGGTCATTGTTGCGAGCCTGAGCGACGGCGCTGTGCCGATTCAGGTTTCTGCCAGGGATAATGCCGATATTGACGTCTGTTTTCGATGGGAGGACGGCTCGAACAGCGGACGGATACACCACGCGGTTTCTTCACTGAAGCAGATTGATTCAGCTGAGATCGGCGGCGCTGTCTGGCACCGCCTGAGCCTGCCCCTTCCTGCAAATGCTCCGCTGGGCTATCACGAAGTTGAAGTAAATGGAGCGGTCGCGCGCCTTATTCTTTGCCCCGACCAGGCATACAAGCCTCCCTTTCTTCACCGGGCGAGCAAAGGAGCAGGAATTGCCATAAGCCTGTATGGGCTCCGCTCGGAGCGCAACTGGGGATGCGGCGATTTCACCGACCTCGAGCGTTTCACAACCTGGGCGGCCGAGGAACTCGAGGTGAGCTTTGTAGCGCTGAACCCCCTTCATTTGATTCCGAACCGCCAGCCATACAACACCAGCCCGTACCTCCCCAATTGCAGCTTCTACCGCAATCCGCTGTATCTCGATGTTGAGCGGATCGAGGAGGTCTTCCACTCCGCGCTGGCTCAGCGCATCCTCTCCACTCCAGCGTTTCAGCAATGCCTTGCGGAGCTTCGCAACGCTCGACATGTAGAGTACGAGAAGGTCTGGACGCTGAAACTGCGCTTCCTTAAGCTGGGTTTCCGTGTCGCTTACGGCAGAGGCTTATCTAAGGAGTTCCTGCGCTGGGCCGACTCTGAAGGCGTGCTGCTGCACAAGTACGCTGTATACTCCGCGCTCGACGAATTGCTGCACAAGCGTGACCGGAACCTGTGGATCTGGCCCGACTGGCCAGAGGAATATCGCGATTCAGATTCTCCCGACGTCGCCGATTTCGCAGCTGCTCACCCGCGGCTCGTTCTCTTTTACAAGTGGATGCAGTGGCAGGTGGACCGGCAACTGGAGCGCGCCCAGGCCCATGCGGTCGAAACGGGGATGGCAATCGGGCTCTATCATGATCTGGCTCTCGCCACCGATCGGTGCGGATCGGACTTGTGGGCTCACGGCAATTTCTACATCGAGGGCTGCCGGGTTGGTTCGCCGCCCGATGATTTCTCGCCCAAAGGACAGGATTGGGCATTTCCGCCGCCAAATTCGGAGCGTCATCGCGAAGATGGGTACAGGCTGTTCCGGGAATCGATTCGGCGCAATCTGAAGCACGGGGGAGCGCTGCGAATCGATCATGTGATGCGTTTCTTCCGCCTGTTCTGGATTCCGGATGGCGCGGAAGCGTCCGAAGGGCTGTATGTGCGGGATTACAGCGAGGACCTGCTGCGCATCCTCGCGCTTGAAAGTGTGCGCAATCGCGTGCTGGTAATCGGAGAGGATCTCGGTACGGTGGAGCCCTATATTCGCGAGGCGCTGTCACGATTCGGCATCCTCAGCTACCGACTCCTTTACTTCGAAAAGAAGCCGGACGGAAGCTTCCGGTTGCCGGGCGAGTATCCGCGACAGGCACTAGCCTCGATCAGCACCCATGATCTGCCAACCGCCGCCGGCTTTTGGGAAGGCCGCGACATCGAAGCTCGGCGCGCAGCCGGAGTTCTCACGAGCGAGGAGAACTACAGCGAGCAGTGGCAAGGGCGGCAGGTGGAGAAGCAGCGAATGCTCGACACCTTTGCCGAGCTCAAGCTGCTTCCGGACTGGTTTCCGACCAGTGCGGACCGGCTGCCTGAGTTCGGGGGAGAACTGCACAATGCTTTCGTCGGATTTCTCGCTCAAACTCCATCGGAACTGATGGTGCTCAGCGTGGAGGATCTGTTCAAGCAGACCGACCAGCAGAACCTGCCTGGCACAACGGAACAGTACCCGAACTGGCGGGGCAAGGTTCGTTATTCGATCGAAGACATGCGGCGTGGCCGTGCTGCGCGCGACTTTGCGGGCATGTACCGGTCGTGGATCCGCCGGTCCGAGCGGGCCAATCAGACGGCAGGGGACTGAAGTCGCTGCAGGAACCTGAGCACGTCACCGGCGTCGGCGGCTGCGGCCGCTGTGTTTTCTTCGCCGACCCTCTGGACCTCTTCAGCGACGACCCGGATTTCCCGCGGAGCCTCAATGCCGACCCGGACGCGATTGCGTCCAATCTGGTGGATGTGTATAACGATGTTGTCGCCGATGAGGATCTTCTCGCCCTCACGGCGTCGCATCACCATCATGCTGCCATTCCTTTCTCGGCCTGCAGCACCGGATGCTGGTGCGAGTACTGCGACCCCGTCTGAAAGCACTGCCCTGCCACACGCGTCGCCAGGCTGATCACCAGCGGCGCGAACAAGTTTGCCGTAGGCTCATCTGTGTGGAGTGAGATCAGAGCCAGACAGAGCACATCCTTCCCAATCTCCGGCACCGCTGGAACGCCGAGTGTGCAGGCATCTTCATCGGTCAGCTCAAGGCAGTAGTCAGGATCGACGGACAGAACCGGAATCGTGAGGAAGCAAAGGCCCGGGGTGCGCGTGCTTTGAAGATATGTGAGCGGAAAGTCGGCAGGCCGCTGAAGCAGGACGAACTCCGTCTCTTCTATAAACCCCGGCAATGCCTGCGGAAACACGAGCGCGGCATCGGGTTGGTATTCTGCCGTTCCGAAGTATCTGGTCTGACAACTGGGCATTGGACTACAAACCTAGTGGTGTCAGGCCATAGGAATTCTCCGGCCAAAAAAAGTCCTCAAACACCATGCGGCAGTTCCGATATGGGAGGTGAGGGACGCAGAGTTGCAAAACAAACGGCAGCGCGGCGAGGCCTCCAGGGCATGATGCCCTGCACAACCAGAGAGGATTCTAAAAC
>DASQEG010000495.1:0-4940 GCA_035633775.1 Bryobacteraceae bacterium | reverse complement strand
CTGGGTAGCCGGGTCAGTATGGAAGCTGGTGACATCGACGACGTCGTCGAAGGTGCAGCCGGCTGCCTCCAGCACGGATCTCAGGTTCGCAAAGGCCAGGCGGACCTGGTCGGCGAACACCGGCTCGGGCGAGCCGTCTTTACGACTCCCGACCTGACCCGAGACGAACAGGAGGTCACCAGATCTAATCGCGGGTGAGTAGCGATGCTGATCGTACAACGCGTGCCGGCTTGCCGGGAAAATCGCCTCGCGCGTGGACATAGTTTGCTCCTTTGTTTCAGACAAAAGATTTCCGAAGGCTTTCGTCGGTCCCTTCACGCCGGCTTTGGCGCAGAGCGCAACTGAGCTCTTCGGACCGGCATTGTGCCGCCATCCGCCGTCAAGACGGATCCTGTCATGAAGTTCAGAGCCGGGCTCGACAGAAACGAGACGGCAGCGGCAATGTCCGCCAGTTTACCCGAACCGTCAAAGATTGATGCGGCGCGGCTGTAGTACCGGAGTAGGCCTCCCAAACGCTCCCTGCATTCAATCTGACCACCGGCTGAGCGGCCAGCACCAATGCACTCCGGGAACAGTAGAACATTTCCCTTCCCTTGATGGTTCCGCTCGCGGTGGAAGTGTGCAATGTACTCGTGCAGCTCCCGCTTAAGTGAGCCCTCGCCGACCAGTATCAATTTTGACAGGCATTCCTCTTTCACTGAACGTACCCACCTTTCAGCGACGCTTTCAGAACGTGGCGGAAGCCGCAGCGCTTCCACGCCTGCCGCGCGAAGCACGAACCGAAAACTATCGCAAAACTTCGTGTCGCGGTCATGCAGCCCACACCTCTGGACCTGAAGGGCGCCCGCTTCGGAGTCGGTCAGATTCTCTCCAGCGATAAGCCGCTGGTGAGGACTTTCTCCGAAGGGCATCCGAGGCAGTTGGCGCGCAGAAAGGGGGCGCACGACCTGCTCAAAGTACGCCGAGCCGTCTTGTGCCATTGCCGTCACACTGAACATCAGGCAAAGGCGGAGTTCGCGAACCGTCCTGCTCATGTTAGTCGAAATGCCGGCCGTGTTGCTGGCCGCGTCTGATGACGTTACCGACTTGCAGGTGATGCGTGCCTCGATGGAACCTTGCTAAGGAGAACTTATTGCTGGCGTAACCACCTGGGCGGGTGGTGTATATTCTTACGGAAGCCAGTCAAAACAGGCGTTCCGCTCTCCGAGATTGGATGTACTCACACCGGCAGATTGCCATTGTCGTAAGCCTCGCGTCCGTCGGCGTCGTCGCCGCCGATGATCGCTGTGCGGCTTGCCATACCCGGCAGGTGGAACGCTGGGCCCGGTCGGCGATGGCTCGGTCCGTGGGCCCACCTGAAAATCATCCGCCGGGCGAGTTCACTCACGCTACCTCAGGAAGCAAAGCGCGCGTTCGATCCAATAGTAGTGGGATGACGCATCGGCTCGAGCGCAACGGGGTCGCAGCGGAATACCCTGTACCCTACTACATCGGCTCCGGACACGTCGGGAGAAGCTACCTCATCACCTTGGGCGGTCGTCTTTTCCAGTCACCCCTGTCCTACTACTCACACCAGAAGCGCTGGGACATGTCGCCGGGCTACGAGCGGGAACTGGCCCCCGATTTTGATCGTCCTGTCGGCGCCGATTGCTTGTTCTGCCATGGAGGCTCCGTGCGCGCCGAGCCCCCGTTGTCGGCACAGCGGATTACGTGCCAGCGGTGCCACGGAGATGCCAGCCGGCACCTGGGCGCGCCCAGCCGCTCCAACATCGTCAATCCAGTCCGGCTCGAGCCTGCGCGGCGCGATAGCGTCTGCGAACAATGTCACCTGTCGGGAGAGATTCGCATCCTGCATCCGGGTAAGGCGTGGGATGACTTCAAGCCTGGAATGCTGACCGAGGAAGTATTCTCTACCTTCGTGCGTGCTGAAGCTGCGGGCGCCGGTCCAGTCAAGGTGGTCAGCCATGTGGAGCAGATGCACGAGAGCAAATGCTTCCGCCGTTCCGCCGGACGGATGTGGTGCGGAACTTGCCATGATCCACACGGCGCGTCCGAGGACCCTCGCGTCGCGTATCGTTCCGCATGTCTCGGGTGCCACTCCGACTCGACGCTCGTGCGTCACGGGGCGCCAAAAGATGACTGCATCGGATGCCATATGCCGAAGCGAGCAGCAATGGACGTGCCGCATACGGCCTTCACCAATCACCGAATCCCCAGAACGCGCGAGGCACCGGAGAAAGCCGCCGGTACAGAGGCCTTGAGACCTTGGCGCGAAGTGGCTGACGCATTTGCGCAGCGAGGTGTCGGCCTGGCGTACATAGGACTGGGCGACCGGGACGCGTCGGTTGATCTTCTCCAGCAAGGCTTCCGAATTCTCACGGCAGTCGAGGCCAGGTTCGCTGATGATCCCGACGTCCTTTCCGCAATCGGCCTGGTCCTGCTGCGGAAGCAGGTTCCGGAGCAAGCCTTCGCGAGATTTTCGCGTGTGGTTGCGCTCAGGCCCAGCGACGCTTCGGCGTGGTTGAATCAGGGAATTGCTTTGTACCAGACTCGCAAGGTGCCCGCTGCAATCAATAGCCTGGAAAAATCGATTTCGCTCGACCCATCACCGGCCGGTCCCTACCGACTCTTAGCAGAAATTCACCGAACATCCGGCAACCATGCCTTGGCGCAGCGCACGATCGAGCGTTACATGAGCTTCATGCCGCAGCATCTGGATTTGCGTCACAGCCGGCGCAGAACCCACATTCCATGAGCGGCCGAACTCACTTGGTGTGCGCTCTGGTGGCTGCGGCCCTGGTCATCGATGGCACGGCCCAGGCGCCCAGCGTTCGACAGACCGCGATGTCCTTCTTCGAGCAGCGCCGGTTCGATCATGCGGCTGCGGCGTTCAATGAGTACTTGAAGGTTAAGCCCGAGGACGACGCTGCTCGACTACTGCTCGGGTTATCCCGCCAGCTCTCCGGCGACTCAGCCGCGGCCGAGTCGGAGTTTCGAACCGTTGTCGGCCGGAAGCCCACAGACTTTAAAGCAAGGTTTTTTCTGGCCAGGGCTCTGCTGCTGAATAGCAAGCTGACCGAAGCGGCGGAAACTGCCCGACGGGCCGGTGAATTGGGTGAGGCCCCGGCTCGTGTGCACAATCTGATGGGATTGGTCTTCGAGGAGCAGAACCGGAACGCTGAAGCTCTCGAAGCGTATTCGCGCGCGGTTACTGCGAGCAAGGACTTCGCTGAGGCACATGTTAATCGAGGCAAGCTGCTACTGAAGCTGAATCGACCGGGTGAAGCCTCCGAGGACCTGAAGATCGCCGTGAAGTTGGACGGCGGATCATTCGATGGGCTGCACGCTCTCGCGCGAGCGCAGATCGCTGTCGGAGATCACGACCAGGCGCGCGCCCTGCTCAAACGTGCGGCGTCGCTTCCAGGTGACACGGAGGCCGCCAGGCAACTCCTGCGGCGCCTTGAAGCCGGAGTCTTCTCAAAGCCGGCAAATGCAATGAGAACGACAGGGTCCCGACCTGCCCAGTCGACGATTCGATTCCGAGAGGCAGCCCAGGCATTTGGTCTGGATCTGGTGCTTCACAATCATCCGACAGCAGAAAAGTATCTTCCTGAAACAATGGCCGGCGGAGTGGCGGCCTTCGATTACAACAACGACGGCTATACCGATCTGTACTTCGCGAATGGTGCAGAACTGCCGTCGATGAAGAAGTCGTCGTCCAGGTACTGGAATCGACTCTTTCGCAATGACGGCGGAACAAAGTTTGTTGACGTCACACAAGCCTCAGGCGCAAAGGGGGAAGGCTTCTCAATCGGGATCGCAGCGGGCGATTTTGACAACGACGGATATGCCGACCTGTTCGTGGCGGGAGTAAGGCAGAACGTCTTGTACCGGAATCGCGGGGATGGCACATTCGAGGACATTACCGTGGCAGCAGGCATTGGAAGTGAGCACTGGTCTGTGGCAGCGGCGTGGCTGGATTTCGACAGCGACGGATTGCTGGACTTGTTTGTTGTCAACTATCTCGACTGGATTCCGGAGAACAACGTCATCTGTTCGGGCGGCTCGTCGGAGCAACGCGTTTACTGTCATCCCAAACATTTCAAGTCTGTCCCAAACAGCCTTTATCGCAATCTGGGTTCCGGGCGCTTCCAGGACGTGTCCGCTGCGGCCGGCATCACCCGGCATGCAGGAAAAGGCATGAGCGCTGCCATTGCTGATTACGACAGGGACGGCAGGCCGGACATCTTCGTAACGAATGACGCTGTCCCGAATTTCCTGTTCCGAAACAAGGGAGACGGCACATTCGAGGAAGTCGCGGTACTCGCCGGCGTAGCGTTCACCGAGGATGGAAAAAGCGTATCGAGCATGGGAGCAGAGTTCCGCGATGTTGACAACGACGGCCTCCCCGACATTGCTGTAACCGCACTCGAACGAGAAACGTTCCCGCTCTTCCAGAACCAGGGGCGTGGGTTCTTTCGGGACGCCACGTTTGCGAGTCTTCTAGGCAAGCTGTCGTGGCGACAAAGCGGCTGGTCGAACGGGTTGTTCGATTTCGATAACGACGGCTGGAAGGACTTGTTCACAGCCAATTCCCATGTCACCGACAACATCGAGAAGTTCTCAGACGCTCGGTACCGCTTGCCCAATAGCGTCTATCAGAACGCGGGGAACGGCACCTTTCGTGATGCTTCGACCACCGCGGGCGCGTCCTTTCAGCGGTCCGGGGCACATCGAGGGGCAGCCTTTGCAGATGTCAACAATGACGGGCGGGTGGACGTCATCGTCAGTCGGTTGGGAGAAACACCGGAGCTATGGTTGAATGAAACCGCCTCAACTAACAATTGGGTCTTTTTTCAACTCATAGGCGCTGGAAGCAATCGCGACGCGATCGGGGCTGAAGTCTCCATCGGCAGTCAACACAATCACGTGACCACCAG
>DASQEG010000494.1:0-5315 GCA_035633775.1 Bryobacteraceae bacterium | reverse complement strand
GTTCCGAATCTGGGCCGGGCGGTGGCTGACGTTCAGCGAATTGTGACCACGCAGGCGGCGCAGAGCCCGGAGCTTCGTCAGTGGCTGCAGACGCAGTTCCCCGATTTCGAGAAAGCAGCGAAGCATGTCGGGGGCATCGGCGAGTATCTCGGGGAGGAGATCGTTGTCTCTTTCGAGCCCCGCTGCCGAGGCTTCTGCGGTGTCTTCATTGCCGATGTGAATCGCCCCGGACTGAAGGAATATCTGCAAAAAGAGATGCCTGCCGGTGCTCCTGTTCTGGTCACCGATCTCGCGAACCTTCCGGCAGTACCTTCGGACCGGATGTACGTTGCCTTAACCGGGAACCGGGTGTTTGTCGGTGCCGAGCCGGCGTTTATACGCCAGGCAGCGGCTGGAAACAGCAAGTTCGCTCAGACCAGTTTCGGACAGGCGGTAGGCGAGGTGTACCGCCGGGGAGCCGGCGTGCTGGTGGCTGCCAACGTGGGGTCTGTCATCGAGCGGGAGAACACTCCGGGCAGTGTGTTCTCGGCGCTCGGCATCGATGGAATGCGGCACCTGATCGCCGAACAGCGCGAGCTGGGCGGCAAGACGACCTACTCCGCAGTTGTGACGTTCGATGGGCAGCGGCGTGGGGTTGCTTCGTGGCTTGCGGAGCCCGGGTCGATGGGTGGACTCGGGTTTGTTTCCCGTGACGCGCTGTTCGCTACGGCATGGGTCGTTAAGAATCCGGCGCAGATGCTGGAAGATGCTCTGACGCTGACGCGATTGACCAGCCGGGAGGAGTTGAACGTTGGTGAGTTTGAAGCGCGAACCGGCGTGAAGCTGGAGGACGTTGCCCAGGCTCTTGGCAGCGAGGTTGTGTTCGCACTCGATGGACCGATGGTGCCCACGCCTGCGTGGAAAGCCGTGCTGGAGGTAAAGGACTCGGCGAAACTGCAGACCGCGATCTCGAAGATGGTGGCGACCGCGAATCAGAGCATGCCCGCCGGGACGGCACCTATCGAGCTGACTGATGGCAAGCTGGAAGACAAGCAGCAGGGCGCGCAGAATATGGTCGCGTACAAGCTGAGCTATCCCGGCGGCAAAATGGCCGAAGCGCATTATGCCTACGTTGACGGCTACATGGTCATCGCTTCGACAGAGGCATTTCTGCAGCGCGCCATCGTCGACCGCCGCGCGGGTGTTTCGCTAAGCCGTTCACAGGAGTTTCGACGCCTGCTGCCCGGCGGTGAGCACCTCAACCCGTCCGGCATCGTTTATCAGAACGCCGGTGAGGTGATCCGGCTGATGGCCAAGGGTGCTGCCGAAGCGGCTGGAAACGATGCCGAGCGCCAGAAGCGCATCGAAGAACTGGCCGGCAACGTCGAAGCTGGCCTGGTGGCGGTCTACGGAAGCGCCGACCGGATCGAGGTTGCGAGTCAGGGAAGTGCGCTAAACCTGCTGAGCCAGACTCTGGCTGGACAGATGTTCGGCGGACCGCAATCCCGGGGAACAACGCGCAGCCCGCGTTCGTATCGCTGATCATGGCGCCTGTTATCGAACTCGACGCGCTGGAGGTGCGGCTGGGCGGCCGCACCATCCTGTCGAAGCTGACGGCCACGCTCTCCGGGCGCGCCATCGGACTGCTCGGCCCAAATGGCGCCGGCAAGTCAACTCTGATGAACTCACTGCTGGGCTTCTACCGGCCGACGTCCGGTACAGCCCGGATCTTTGGTCGTGATGTCCGCCAGCACGGTCGCGATCTGCGGCGGCTGATCGGCTACATGCCCGAAAGCGATTCGTTTGTGGCCGAGATGACGGCCGTTCGGTTCGTACGCATGATGGCCGAGCTCAGTGGCCTGCCGCCGGCAGAGGCTCTCGAGCGCACGCACGAAGCCTTCTACTACGTGGGTCTCGGTGAAGCGCGATATCGGCCGCTGGGGACTTATTCGCTCGGCATGAAGCAGATGGCGAAGCTGGCTCAGGCGATTGCACACGGTCCGAAGCTGCTGTTCCTCGATGAGCCGACGAACGGGCTCGATCCCGCGGCGAGACAGCGGATGATCCGGCTGATCCAGGAGATTCGCGACACGCTCGGCATTCACATTGTGATCTCGTCGCACCTGCTGCGCGACGTCGAGGAATGCTGCGATGAGGCGCTGATCATGCGCGACGGCAAAGTGGTGTCCACGTGCAATCTCGAAGAAGAGCGCCGAAGCAACCTGAACCTGATCGAACTTGAAGTCGATCACGAGCAGAACGAGTTCAAGCAGGCCATCGACGCGCTCGGATGCGACTACGCCGCACTTGGGCACGGGCGCTTCCGCATGGTACTGCGCGAGGGTCTCGAAGTTCGCGATCTGTACCGGATTGCAGCCGCACACAACATCCAGATCCGAAAGCTGAGCCACAGGCATGATTCGCTGGAGGACATCTTTATGAAGGCGATGGAATCGTCGGAGGCGACCGCCGGTGGCCGTATATAAACGCGCATACAAACCATACGAGGGCGGCCTTACCGGCGACGGTTGGCGATGGCTGGTGCTGACGCGCTACGCGCTGGCGCGGCTGTTCGATTCAAAGCTGGCCATCGGATTCATGGTGGCCTGCTACATTTTTCCCGTGTTTGCCGGCGCCACAATCTATCTGCGGCACAATCTCGGCTTGCTTGCTGACCTGGGCGCCAATGCGGCCAATCTGTTTGCTGCCGATTCGAACTTCTTCGCGGCGTTTCTCAGCGTTCAGGGGTTCTTTTCGTTTCTGTTCACGGCCTGGGCCGCACCCGGGCTGATCGCTCCCGACCTGAGCAACAATGCCCTGCCGCTCTATCTCTGCCGTCCCATTTCACGCGCGGAGTATGTTGCCGGAAAGATGGCTGTGCTTGCCATCCCGCTTTCGCTCATTACATGGGTTCCGGGCGTTATTCTCTGGAGTCTGGAAGCCGGCCTGGACGACACTGGCTGGGGCGGCAATAACCTCCACCTCGCACTCGGGACGTTCCTCGGCTCCTGGCTGTGGATCGGGCTCCTGGCACTTCTTGGCCTCGCGCTGTCTGCATGGGTGAAGTGGAAGATCGCCGCCAGCGCACTCCTGTTCGGGATCTTCTTCATCTCAGCGGCGTTCAGCGCGATTGTGAACGAGGTCCTCGACACTAAACTCGGCTATCTGCTGAACCTCGGTCACGTCATCGGGACGCTTTGGGGACGCATGCTTCAGGTCAGTCCGCGGCGAACGCTGCTCGGAGAATTGTTCGATATCCGAACAGGTGACGAGATCCCGATCTGGGCCGCATGGATGGCGGTGGCCGGCATCTCGGCTGTCTGCGTCGCTCTTTTGAACCGCAAGCTTCGCGCGAAGGAGGTCGTGTCATGACCGTCGCACCGACAGCTGCAGCAGCAGAGCGGACGACAGCCCGACCGAAGGCTCTGGCGGGCTCCATCACTTTCGATAACGTGTCGAAGTTCTACGGTGACGTGCTCGGCGTCAATCGCGTGAATCTGACGATTCCGCCCGGAATTACGAGTCTGGTGGGACCTAACGGTTCTGGCAAGACAACCCTGATGAACTTGATGACGGGATTGATCCGGCCGACCGGCGGATCGGTCACGGTGCTCGGGCTGACTCCGGACAACCCCGAGGAGTTCTTCCGAGCCGTCGGGTATTGTACGCAGTTCGACTCGTTCTCCAAGGGTCTGACGGGACGCGATTTCGTCGAGTTTGCTCTCCGGCTGCACGGCTACGCGGGCAAGCACGTCCGGCAGCGCGCGAACGAAGCGCTCGAGATCGTGGGTATGACAGCGGCGTCGGAGCGAAAGGTGGCTGGTTACAGCAAGGGCATGCGACAGCGCATTCGCCTTGCTCAAGCCATTTCGCACGACCCTCGCGTGCTGGTGCTCGACGAGCCGCTGAACGGGCTCGACCCGATGGCGCGCGCCGAATCCATGGCGCTGTGTCAGCAACTCGGGCAGCAGGGACTGCACGTCATCATCTCCAGCCACATCCTGCATGAGGTGGATCAGATCTCGGATCAGGTGATCCTGTTGAGCCACGGCTACGTGGTCGCAGAGGGCCAGATTCGCGGTGTGCGCGAAGAGGTCAAAGAGCACCCGATGCAGATTCTGGTCCGTTGCGACAAGCCGGGCCGGCTAGCTGCGCGGCTGTTCACGGACGAGCTTGTGATGGAGGCGCGCGTTGTCCCGGCTGAAGTGAAGTACGGCGGGGGTCTGCTGCTTCGCACGCGCGACGCAGGCAAGTTCTACGACGCTATGAACCGCATTGTGCTGGAGGAAGCTTTGACGATTGAGTCGGTTGCTCCTGCAGACGACGATGTTCTCTCGGTGTATCAGTATCTGATCGGCGGAGATGGAGGGAATGCATGAGCGCGGGCGCAATCGCCATTCCGTCGAACGGAACCTGGGCGCTGTGGCGTACGCAGGCGGCGGCCGTTGTCAAGGCCGAACTGCGGAAGAACTTCATCACCAAGCGAGGTTTCTGGATTTACCTGCTTGCGGCTGCGCCGCCCGCGGTTGTCTGGATGCACTCGCTTGCGATGATGAACCGCGGCGTTGAAGGTTCGGGCCACGATCTGGCGAAAGACACGCAGATCCTGGCGGTTCTGTTCCAGATGTTCTTTCTGCGGCCGGCACTGTACTTCGGGTGCCTGGGCATCTTTAGCTGGCTGTTCCGTGGGGAGGTGATGGAGCGGAGTCTGCACTACTACTTCCTCGCCCCCATCCGGCGGGATGTGCTTGTTGTAGCGAAGTACGTTGCAGGCGCTATCACGGCTCTAACTTTCTTTGTCAGTTCCATCGCACTTACGTTCCTTGGAATGTACGCTCACTTCCCCGGGTACGAGGTTAGCGAATGGATGCGTACGGCCGGCAACGAGCACCTGACTGCTTACGTGACCGTGACGGCGCTGGCGTGCCTTGCGTGGGGCGCGGTGTTCGTGTGGATGGGAATTCGATGGCGCAACCCGATTATCCCGGGTGTTCTGTTTCTCCTCTGGGAAAGCTCCAACGTGTTTCTGCCGGTGTGGCTGCGGAAGATCAGCATACTGCACTACCTTCAGTCGATGACTCCGGTACAGGGCGACCTTCGAGGTGCCGCCGTTATCCTGGGGCAGAGCAGTGATCCCATTCCGATGTGGATTGCAGTGCTGGCTCTGCTCGGCATCACGGCAGGAGCGTTGTTGCTCGCCGCACGCGATCTGAGACGAACGGAAATCAGCTATTCGTCCGATTGAGCTAGGGCGCAGGTCGAAACGCGAACCAGACGGCCAGCAGGATACACGCGAACGAAGCAGCGTGGTTCTATCTGATTCGTTCCCCGAGGTA
>DASQEG010000493.1:0-1506 GCA_035633775.1 Bryobacteraceae bacterium | reverse complement strand
CGAAGCATTTCCGAGCTTCCGGTCATCCTCTCATACGCTCACTTGAACCAGGAGAGGATTGGGCGTGGTGCAACGTAGACGAGGTATACCTTGAGCCCGCCGACTGAAACCCGCGGCTCTTCGCAAAAGCCGGTGTTGATGACGATCGACGACGATCGTGCCGTCCTAAGCGCTGTTGAACGCGACTTGCGTAAGCGATACGCTGAGCGTTATCGGATCATCCGCGCCGAGTCGGGCGGAGTCGCACTCGACCTCACACGTCAGCTCCAGTTGCGCAATGATCCGGTCGCCCTGTTCCTGTGCGATCAGCGAATGCCCGGGATGAACGGCATTGAGTTCCTGGAACAGGCTAGGGCCATCTTTCCCGAAGCGCGGCGCGTGCTGCTGACCGCATATTCCGATACCGATGCGGCCATCAACTCGATCAATCGCGTTCACATCAATCACTATTTGTTGAAGCCCTGGGATCCTGCGGAGCAGAATCTCTACCCTGTGCTGGACGACCTGCTTTCTGATTGGGAAGCGGACTACCGTCCACCGTTTGAGGGCGTCCGTGTTCTCGGCGCGAGATGGTCCCCGCAGACGCATGCAGTTAAGGACTTTCTGGCAAGGAACCATATTCCCTACACGTGGATTGACGTCGAGTCCGCCGAGAACGATGCTGATGCGCGCAGGCTTCTGAACACGATTGAGACGACAGCTAAAGCTGAACTGCCGGCGGTGGTGTTTCAGGACGGCGCGGTGCTCAGCCGTCCCACAACCGCTGACATCGCCGCCAAACTCGGTTTGCAGACGCGCATGGATGGTGACTTCTGCGACCTGCTGATCGCGGGCAGCGGCCCGGCAGGTCTCGCGGCTGCAGTGTACGGCGCATCCGAAGGGCTGCGCACCGTCATGGTGGAACGGGAAGCACCGGGCGGACAAGCGGGACTGAGTTCGCGCATTGAAAACTATCTCGGTTTTCCGTCTGGCTTGAGCGGCGCCGATCTGGCGAGGCGTGCGGTCACACAGGCACGCCGCTTCGGCGTTCAGATCCTTAACCCACAAGAGGCGGTCTCACTACGCGTCGACGGGCGGTACCGGATCGTGCAGTTGAGCGATGGAACAGAGATCTCCTGTCACGCACTTCTGATCGCAACGGGCGTGCAGTGGAGGCAGCTCGATGTGCCGGGAGTTGAGCGGCTTCACGGTGCAGGCATCTACTATGGAGCTGCAATGACGGAGGCCATCTCGTGCCAGGACGAGACAGTCTACGTGATCGGCGGCGCAAACTCCGCCGGTCAGGCTGCCATGCACTTTTCGCGCTATGCACGTGAGGTGATCATGCTCGTGCGAGGCGAATCGCTAGCGGCAACGATGTCGCGCTACCTGATCGATCAGATTGCTGAGACGCCGAATATCCGCCTGGCCACCCACACACAGGTCGTCGAAGCGCACGGTGCAGATCGATTGGAGGCGATCTCCATTTCGTGCGGCCGCACGGGCACGGTCGAGCAGGTACCCGCC
>DASQEG010000492.1:0-3939 GCA_035633775.1 Bryobacteraceae bacterium | reverse complement strand
GCTGCCCCAGAGTTCCGATTACGAGCAGGAAAGATTGAGGATCGTGCAGTTCGACTCGAACTTACCGTCAGTCACGCGACATTTAAGGAAACAGGGCCGTTGAAGATGGAGGTCAGAGTCAACGGAAAGACTCTGGACAATCCTGTTTTCCGCCAACCCGGGCCGCAGCTGTACCAGAAGGATGTGCCGGCCGAAATGCTGAAGCCGTACGCCGAAAACATAGTCCAGTTCACCGTCCTCAATCCCTGGATTGCTCCCGATGGAGTTCGCCTCGGCTTTCTGCTGCACGGTGTGGGGTTTGTCGACCGTTGAGCCCTCTGACTATTCTGCTGAGCACCGGCTTTACAGGATGCGTGTGTCTGGCTGCCGGACTGCTGGGGTTTGAATGGCTTCGACTGCGCCTGCACAAACACGAGGTCTGGCCGCTGGCCTTCGTCTTTGGCTCCGCGCTTCTCAGCGCTGCCGTCTTCGCCATCATGACGCTGCAACTGGCGAATCCGTGGACGTTCGGCGTCTTTGGCGTCTGTATCGTCGTCGCGGCAATCCGGCGCAGAGCCTGGCCGGTGGACGCCAGTCTTAAGTGGGAGCCGGTTCCACAGTGGTGGAAGCTGCTGCTCGGTGCGGGCATACTCGCATACGGTCTCTATACGTTCGCTCATGCCCTCGCTCCCGAAGTAAGTCCTGATGGAACGGCTTATCATCTCGGGAACGTGAACAAGTGGCTCCGGGACGGCGGCTGGCGCTGGCACACCACCAACATGTACGCCAACCTGCCCATGGGGATTGAGATGCTGTTCCTGTTTGCCTACAGTTTCGGGCGGCATTCTGCAGCAGCACTGGTGCACTGGCAGTTCTACCTCGTCGTACCGTTTCTTGTCCTGAGCCTAGGGCGCAGATTCGGATTTACGAGTGCAGGTGCGGCCGCGGCGCTACTCGTCTTCGCGGCGCCCGTTGCAGGCATCGATGGCGCATCGGCGTATGTGGACCTCGCCACGGCCGCCGTCGTCTTGGCAACCGTCTACGTTCTCTTGTTGTGGGAGCATGCGCCTGATTCGGGGCTGTTGCCGCTCGCTGGAATCCTTGCCGGATTCGCGTATGCGTGCAAGATGACCGTTGCTCCGATAGCAGTTTTCGCCGTGCTGTATACCGGGTTCATCGCGTGGCGCCGCAAGCAGCGCCTGTGGAAGCCGGTACTGACGGTAGCTCTGCTGGCTGGCGTGATGATTGCACCATGGTTGATCAAAAACGCCTTGATGGTCGGTAATCCTCTGTCGCCGTTTCTCAATCGCTATTTCCCGAACCCATATATTCGAATCAGCTTTGAAGAGGAGTACCGGGCGCTTCATCGAACTTACTACGGCAACGTGCCCCGGTTGTCGCAGGTACCTCTGGAAGTGACGGTAAAGGGTGCCCACCTGAACGGCCTGCTCGGTCCCGTTTTCCTGCTGTCACCATTGGCGCTTCTGGCACTGCGGTGGCCTTTGGGGCGCAGGCTGCTCGCAGCGGCGGTGATCGTTGGGTCCACTTACTTCGGCAACATAGGTACTCGGTTTCTCTTGACCATTCTGCCGCTGGTGGCGCTTCCGCTCTGCATGGTGCTGTCGCAGGCGCGTGGAGTCGTCTCGGCAGCGGTGCTGTTTCATTTGTTTCTGTCGTGGCCATCTGTGATCCCGGTGTACAGTGACCAGTACGCCTGGCGCTTGGACCGATTCCGATGGCGAGCCGCGTGGCGTTTGGAGTCGGAACGCGGGTTTATCGACCGCTACTGCCCCAACTGCCAGATGGCGGAGCTGGTGGAGCGAAAGGTACCCCCGCACGGCCGTGTGCTGACGATGGGCAGCGTGGCTGAGGCGTACACGTCACGGCCGGTGCACGTGTCGTATCAGTCCGGGTTCAACAACGTCGCTGGAGAAATCCTGTTCAGCGGCATTGTCACCGACTATCACCCGACACAGATCCACCAGTTCAGGTTCGGGCAGCCGCGACCGATGCAGAAGTTCCGCATCGTGCAGACGAACGCAGCTCCTGACCTGTGGAATGTCTCGGAGATTCGAGCGTACCGGGCCGAAGGTGCTGAGATTCCACGTACCAACACGTGGAGAATACGGTCGGACCCCAACCCCTGGGATGTACAGATGGCGTTCGATAACTGCCCGTTGACCAGGTGGCGCAGCTGGGAAAGTGCGCGCCCGGGGCATTACATCGAGGTCGATCTCGGCTATAAACTGCCGTTTTCCATGGTTCGCGTCGAGGCCTCGCCCGACCAGCAGACAGCCCTGGAATTGCACGAAGAAACTTCCAATGGTTTCTGGAAGCGGGTTGACGTGACGCTAGAGACGTTGTCCGTGCCGCCCCTCGACAAGTCCCGAGCAATCGCATCAGATGACCTTAAGCGCCTCGGCTTCACGCACGTCGCGATCAACCACTCAGATTTCATCGGGGAGGATCTGTACCGGAATCGAAGGCTTTGGCGCATGAGGCTCGTCGGCGAGACGCCGCACGCCCGGCTGTATGCGATTGAATAGGTTGCCGAGAGACGCCCAGGTATACCCAAACAAAATCCGGCGGGTTGCCCGGAGGAGACGCAACCCGCCGGTGGCCGAACCTTCACAAGGAGATTTAACGGCCCATCGTGGACCCTGCCGACTGAGGGGGTGCCGGGTATCAGGGTCCTGCCTGTAGGACGGCTTACCGTTAGGGCGGGTTCCCGCAACCAGCTTCAAAGTAGAGTTGCAACAGTTAACCAGGTCGAGTAGGCCATGACGGCCACGATGACGGTGGCAGCGACGCACAGACCGACCGTGGCGATCGGACCCGGAGCCGCCTCGCGGGGAAGGCCGCGGAACCGCAGATACAGAGCGGCGACCGAAAGCAGCGGCAGCATGCACGCCTGTGCGACGCCCCCGGCCTTCACCATCGTTACGGGGTTTCGAAACACGTAAAAGAGCACTATTGGCACGATCAGATGGAACCAGATAATCTTGTTCCGCAGGCGTACGCGGGCCTCGTAATCGCCACGTTCGAACTTGCCCATTATCCTGCCCAGATCTGCGAGCACGCGCGAGTTGCCGGCGGTCGCGGCAAAGATCGTGCCGTACAGCGTTGCAATTGCCCCCGCATAGAACAGCCACAATGCCCAGGGTCCCAGCGTCTGCGTGTACATGTTGGACAGAATGGGGATCATGTCGTGTGCAGAGGGCACCAGACCTTGGGCGTGCAGGATGCCTGCCCCAAGCAGGTAAAAGGCCACGGTAGCGACGCAGTAGACGACCATTGAGGCGAGGATGTCAACGTTCATCACTCGGATCCAGCCCCGCGCACGAGCTTCCCAGGCCGGCGTTCCGTCCCGTTTTCCGGTGTACCGAGCGTAGCCCTTCTCCACGCACCAGTATGGATACATAAACAGCTCCGAGGCGCCGACGCCCGTGATTCCGAATACTGCGACGGCGGTCGCAATGCCCGCCCCAGGAAGCTGAAACTGGAGCCCCTGCCGGATCTGCTCCCACGAGAAGCGCTCCGGCTGCTGTACCAGTACGAGTGCGCACAAAAGCGTTAGAAGGGTGAACAACGCGACCTTGATCGTAGCCAGATGTTCAATGCGTGAATACCCGCCCCCGAGCAGCAGCATCAGGCTCAGCGCGCATAATCCCGGAATCCAGACCACGACCGGGACCGCAGGCACGAGCTGATTCAGCACCTGAGCTACACCGCCAAACATTGCGCCGATCTGGAACCACGTAATCAGCGTCATGAAGGCCCACGCCCACACCATCCAGCTGACGTTGCGGATTTTCGGACCCGGAACGTGCCGGAACGCCTCCGCACCGGTCTCGCCGGTGGCGATGATGTATCGTCCGAACTCCGACTGCACGGCCGGCTTGATCACGCAGCTCAGCAGAATGATCCACATCGCCGTGTAGCCGACTTCCGCACCCAGCG
>DASQEG010000491.1:0-4838 GCA_035633775.1 Bryobacteraceae bacterium | reverse complement strand
TGGGCCTAAGAACGAGCGCGGGGACGCCTGCCGGAGACGTCCCGCTGCCCGATTTTCAGTAACGGAGAACCGCGGCCATCGTGATTTCCTGGCCGCCCGGCATGTCTGCCGGGCTAAGAATGAACACGTCGCCGCCGTGAGCAATTGTCTGAAGAGCTGCCGCGCTCACGAGATCTTCGTGCCGGCCCGAAGCCGCCATCTGCATTGTCGTCCGGTCAAAAACTCCCATCGTCTGCGCGCCTTCAGCAGCGAACAAGTGAGCAACGCGGCCCTCAAAGGCCGCTTTGACCACGTCAGGCAGCCTGGTCGAGACGCGGTCAGTTCCGCCCATCCGCTCCCACAGAGCCAGTGCCTTCTTCGCAGGCTGGGCAAAGAACTCCTGCACGACCTCGAGGGCGCGCCCGTGCATCTCGCCGCCCTTCAGGCTTTCCGGGGAGCCCTGGACGCCCTCGCTCATCACATGCTCGTATTGCGACAGGCCCTTGTACATGGTCCGTTCGTACTCGACGCCGCAAAGGACGACCGGATACTTCTGCCCGCGAAGCAGATCGAACACTGCCCTGTCGATCACACGGAAGAAGTTGTAAATGTGTTCGTCTTTGTTGTCGCGGTCGTGCGTCGATGTGAACGACCCGCCCGTCGAACCCTCCGGCGCGTCGCGCACGGTACCGTGGTCTGGCGCCGAGTTCGGCAGGCGCGTGTTCAGCCATTCCTCCAGACTGACGGGCGTATTCGGGCCGAGGTCGACCTGTTCCGACGAGTCCGGTGTGCATCGAAGCAGTCGCACGTTGTTCTGGCTGAGAGCGAGAATATAAAACTTCTCCTCAGCTACCTGCAGCGCACCCAGGAACGGAAACACTCCGAAGTGATTCGAGATCACAACAGCTTCGTCGAGCAGTGGTTTGACCTGGAACGCCCGGAAGACGTCAGGCGAGCGCAGCACCACCAGGCTACCGCCCTCACCGCCTATCTCGTCAGCTTCATTGAAAAACGTGTGCAGTGACGAGCTCAGTTCTTTCCGCAACCCCGGCGAGCACTCCGTCCAGTCGCGTTCGAGTGTATCCTCCGCCTGCCTTACGGCACTCTTCAACCGCATCGCATCCACACGACTCGGATTCGGCGCAGGTTGGACGGGTATCGTGATCGTAATGCACGGCGGCTCAGCCGATGCCAGATCCTTCACGTCTGCCAGGACGAGCGAGCGAGTGACTTCCAGTGTCTTCTGCATGTTTATTCCGCCACTTCGGTGACGCTGAGCGGCGAACTCTGTTACCGCGATGTGACCGTGACTGGCAGCAGGACGGTGAACGTAGTGCCCTCGCCGGGCCGGCTGGTGACGCTGATTCGCCCGCCGTGAGCCTTTACGATCCAGGCAACAAAGCTCAGCCCGAGGCCAAGTCCACGCTCGGTGGGGTCGGCTGAGCCGGCCGCGCGTTGTTCCGACGCCGAAATTCTGTAGAACCGGTCAAATATGTAAGGGAGGTGCTTCTCGGGGATACCGACGCCCGTATCGCTCACCGTAAGCTCTGCCTCGTGACCATGTCGCAGGGTTGTCACCTGGACCGAACCACCTCGCGGCGTGTACTTGACGGCGTTCGAGACCAGGTTGGAAATCAGTCTGTGAATCTGGATCGGATCACCTTCGATTACAAGTGGTCCTGAAGCCGGACCCTCCAGGTGAATACCAGCGCTTTCGGCAGGAATTTGGAACTGCTCGACAAAATCGCGGGCAGCCGCCGTGAGGTCGATGGGCTGCTTCTGGAGAGCCAACTGCCCGGATTCGGCCTGCGACAGCAACAGCAAGGCACGGATCGTCTGCGACAGGCGCTCGACGTCCTGGAGCGCGTTCACGATGGCATCCCGATACTGCTCAGGGGTGGTCGCCGCCAGCATTGCGACTTCAAGTTGTCCGCGGATTGCCGTCAGCGGTGTGCGGAGTTCGTGCGAAACATCGGTCGAGAACTGGCGGGTCTGGCGGAAGGACTGGTCCAGCCGCTCGATCATATGGTTGAAGGCCTCAATGAGGCGGTCCAGTTCATCGCCGGTCCCTCGCGGCGGAATCTGTACCGTCAGGTCTGAACTTGTGATCTGCTGTGCAGCGCGAGCGACTTCGTTTACAGGACTGAGCGCCCGTCCAGAAACAAACCAGCCCAGCACAGCCCCGAAACAGATCGCCAGCGGCGCCATCGCCGCGTAATACCACGTAAACTCCTCGGACAGTCGTTCGCGCTCTGCGTATGAGCGGCCGATGGCGAAGTAATAGGGGCGTCTGTTCTCAACGAGGATGCCGGACCGAATCAGGTACGCATTGCCCTGTGCGTCATGCCTTACGTGAAATCCCGCCTCGCGCTTCCGGATGGCCGCACGAATCGATTCCGGCGTCTCATTCGCGACCCGCTGATACTGGTCTCCACGCTCGAGTACGTTCCCGTCAGCGTCCGCCAGGATGTAGAGTTGCCGCAGACGGTCAACGATGATGGCTTCTTCCGGGTCGTTGCGATCGTAATACCAGTCAACGACAACCTTCGTCTGGCGTCGTTTCGGCGGTTCAATACGCAGGTAGCCGCGGACCGCCCCCCACTCCTCGGAGAGGATGTTGTGCAGTTGCTCATCGTAGACCGACCGGATGGTCTGGTGGAAGAACACGCCGAGAGCGAGCAGGGTAAGGCCGAAGAATACGAAGTACGAGAGGGTGAGACGGAAGCGGAGGCTGGCGAAACTGCGCTTAAACCGGCTCGGCTGCCGCGCTGCCGTCATCAGACTGGTTTTACTTTATCAGGATGGTCCAGCATGTAGCCGATACCACGCACAGTGTGGATCAGCTTGGCCGGCCAGCGGTCGTCGATCTTGCTGCGCAAATGGCGGATGTACACATCGACGATGTTCGTCAGGCCGTCGTAGTCCATGTCCCAGACATGTTCGACAATCATCGTGCGACTGAGCGGGCGCCCCGGATTTCGCATCATGTACTCGAGTATGCTGTACTCCTTTGGCGCGAGCTCGATCGGTTCTCCACCTCTGCTGACGCGCCGCCGCACTGTATCGAGCACAAGATCACCCAGCTGAAGACGTTCCGGAGAAGGCTGTCCGCGCCGTAAGAGGACACGCACACGTGCCAGAAGTTCCACAAACGCGAACGGCTTTACAAGGTAATCGTCGGCACCGGTTTCGAGGCCGCGAACGCGATCGTCTACCGTGCCGCGTGCACTGAGAATCAGCACCGGAGGACTTGTCTTACGATTACGAATCTTCGCGAGCACCTGCAGCCCGTCCATGTCGGGCAGCATCATGTCGAGGATGATCAGATCGAAGTCGGTGTTGTGGACGTGCCCAAGCGCCGATTCGCCATCGTTGGCAACGTCCACCGCATAACCGGCACTCTCCAGACCCCGTTGCAGGAAGTCGGCGATGCGTTTTTCATCTTCCACTACGAGGAAGCGCATAGGCGGTCGTTTCAATCTCCCGAGACGCGTCGTGGCTCCGGCTCACTGAGAGGACCGGGTAGCCGCAGATCAGGCCAGCGCACGTTCGTTCTGAGCCAGGAAAGCGCAACCATCGCGACAACGAGCGCAAGGCTTGCAGCGACGCACTGCGATACGGTCAGCTGCTCTTTCAGGTATCCAAACCAGCGGCCATAAACAAGCTCGATATGAACCCAGTAGACCAGCAGTGAAGTTGTGCCCAATTGCCGCATCCAGCTCCACCCTTCACCCGTGGCGTGATGCGTCCAGAGGAAGGCAAACGAAAGCAGGACGAGGATCACACCGAGCTTGATGAAGATCAGCCCAGGGCTGTTGACCCAGAAGTCGACCTGCGGGTACAGCGAGTAAGGCAGATTCGAGAAGTACTGGCCGGAGATGATCAGGCCGAATCCGATGATGGACGCCCATTGCATGAGCCGGTGCATGGAGTCCGCCGTTGCCAATCGCAGAATGCTGCCGGCGCTGATGCCGAATCCAACGAAAGCGGCCCAGGGAAAGAAGCTGAAATAGTTCGGGTCCGGCGCAAGATACATTCGCACCAGTGCCGGCATCGAGGGTGCCATGTATGAAACCAGGGGAGATACTACAGCGATGCCGAGACCGGCCGAGATTCCTGCGTGGATTCGTTGTTGGGTTGTCAGAAGCGCAGTGGCTGCGAGCGTGCCGATCGCCAGCCCCATGCAGTTGAGAATATCCACTTTCAGCAGGTCGCCGGCGGGGCTGTTCGGATATCCAAACAGGAACAGCTGAATGCGGAACGCAAATGCGATCAGGAGCAGGTATCCCGCCCGCCTCACCGCCTTCTTCCAGCGCTGTAAACCTTCGGCACCTTTGCGCTCACTGCCATCCAGGAGGAAGGCGAGGGTCATACCCGTCAGAAACAGGAAAATTGCAGGCGGAAGCCCGCCGATGAACTGCGAGATAACGTAAGGGCCTTCGTTCCTCAGCTCCGGGCGAATGAATGAATGGAAGGTATGCCCTACCAGCATGATGGTGGCAGCAAGCCCACGGGTCCAGTCCAGGAACGCCAGCCGGCGTCCTTGTGACTGTGTGCTCGTGGTTCGCGGTGCGGACATACTTCCTGCTCTGGTCACTTCTGCGGATACTCTCGTTTCACGCCTTTCGGCAGCTTGAGGCGCAACGCCTCTTCCGTCAACGCGGGATTTACCTTCACCCCGGAATACGTGACGAGGTAATAGTCGCCGGAGGGCTGAAGGAATCTCTGCTGCACTGGATAGGCGCTCTCATCGGAAATCCAGAGATCGACGCGGCGCAGCTTGTCTTTGATGTTCGCTGTCTGTGGCGTGAGTTCCAGTTTATGCGTTTTCTGCCCTGCAACCGTCTCCTCGCCTGCGT